>NZ_JBNGOX010000062.1:0-24797 GCF_050589785.1 Carboxylicivirga caseinilyticus
GAGTGGTCGAATGCGGCGGTCTTGAAAACCGTTGTACCGCGAGGTACCGGGGGTTCGAATCCCTCTCTCTCCGCTGAAAGCGAAAGCAATTTAAAGTAAAACCCTGTAAGTCTTGACTTACAGGGTTTTTTAATGCGCAATATTTTGCAAAAAGAAGCAAAAAAACGCAGTTTTTCGGTGGATTTCTGGTGGACTAAAAAAGTCCTCATTTTAGTCCACCAGAAACGGTTAAAAAAGCTCTGTATTACGCTGTATTGCTCGGTTTTAGATTACATCAAAATGAACTCATAAAAATAATTTTAACATCAAAAATTTATTATTATGAGTGGACTTGAGACCATCAAAATCAACTTCTTCATAAAGAAGACAAAATTGCTTAAAAACGGAGAAGCTCCAATCTTCGTTCGAATCATTATCAACAAGGAAAGAGACGAGTATGGCTTAAAGCAAAGTATTCTGCCTAAACAGTGGAATGAATCCAAACAATTCGTAAAAGGTAATTCTGATCAGGCTGAGAAAATCAATCAGCTCATTGAACTTCACAGAACAAAAATCCAATCATATTTTAATTTTATGACTATGGATAACCAACCTATTAATCCAAGAATTCTCAAAGAAAAGATGGTTGGTAAAAAAGAAACCAGACGTACTATCCTGAAAGTTTTCCAGGAACACAATGATAATGCAAGAAAACTAATCGGTATTGACTTCGCCCCTGATACTATTCAACGATACGAAACCTGCTATATGCACACCAAAGACTTTATACGTTGGCAATACAAACGTGAAGATATTGCGTTAGAAGATCTGAACCATCAATTCGTACGTAATTATGAGCTATATCTAAAAACCGAACGTAAATGCGCTCATAATACTGCCATTAAGTATTTAAAGAACTTTAAGAAGATAGTCAGAATTGCCCTGGCTAACGGCTGGATGAAGAAAGATCCATTTGCGACCATCAAATTTAAATTAAAACCTGTTGATGCTATTTATCTAACTAAAGAAGAACTGGATACCTTAATAAAAAAGAATATTAGTATGGAGCGATTAAGACAGGTACGTGATGTTTTTGTTTTCTGCTGCTTTACAGGATTAGCCTTCTCTGATGTAAAATCATTAAAAAGACAACACATCACAACCGATGCAAACGGAATTACCTGGATTCATAAAAAACGTACTAAAACAGATCAAATGAGTACCATCTTTGTAATTGAAGCTGCTAAAAAATTAATGGCTAAATATAAAAACGAACCGGAACTTATTGAAAAGGATGCTGTCCTACCTGTATTGAGCAATCAAAAAATGAATGCATATTTGAAAGAAATCGGAACTATCTGCGGTATAGATAAACCTATATCAACACATACAGCCAGACATACCTTTGCGACTACAGTTGCTTTAGAAAACAACATGCCTCTTGAAGTTGTATCAAAGACTTTAGGTCATTCCAGCACAAAAATGACTCAGCGCTATGCCAGAACGACAGAGGCTTTGATTAGTAAGAATATGGAGAAGATTGCGAATTTGTATTAAAAACAAATAGGCTTAGAGCAAATATCGCGATATGCGATATTTGCTCAAGACTTATATTTAAATTTCATGCTAATAAAGGTCGTTAATTAATTTGATTCACTCCATTAATTGCCTTTTGGATCGTTATAATAGCATTTTGTGACACGCCACACTCTTTAGCTATTGAGTCCCAATGAGAAACTGCATCTTGCACTTCTTCCAATATCAGCTCCGGTTTCTTTATTCCAAAATGTAAGCCTAACTCCAACAAATGTTTCCTTCTCGGATTCTTACTCTCTCCTGCAACCATTGTGCTATGAAAACCATATGCTGAATTTGAAAAAGTGAGATCATATACAGGTGCAAAACTCCAATTACCTTTGACATCCATTAAAAAAGAGAAGTTCTTACTATGATCATCCCGATTGTGAGCAAACACATTAAAAGCTGCCAGACGTAATACTTTTTCGTATGCTTTCACATGTTTTTCAAGTTGAAAGGCACAATCCATTAAATGACCATAATCCATGGTGCTCATTCTAAAATTATCATGCATCAATCCACTTGCAGTATGCATGTGAATTCTTTTCTCTTTTATTCTGTCAAAGCGTTTTGTACCAAAGTATGTTTGTCCCGAGCGTCCTGTGAATAGTTTACAATCGCTCATTACCAATCCGGCTTTTAAAGCCATCTTATGGTAAGCGTATTCAATATTAGCAATCTCTTTAGGGTCAGACGATGATGGAAATTTAATCAGCCAATCTTCAAAACCTCCTGCCAGTTTATGATGACCATACATTAATTCTTTGGTGACATTATTATACCCAACAAATATTTTAGGACGTGCTCCACCGGAAGAACCACCTAAAGTAAATAGCTCTTCAATTATATCAGAATCGCTTCCTTTCAAAATATGATCCATTTCCCGGGCTATCATATCCAGTTCAATTTCAGATGATATTGCAACATCTTCATCAAACCTTGGCTTGTAACATAAAGCACCCATACCCTTATCACCAACGTAAGCTAATCGATCCAATGGAGTTATATTTTGCATATTTACTCCCTTCGACGCAAGTGTACTATCTAACAACAACCTTCCCCAACCATCAGGTAACGAATCGTTAAAAACACCATACAGTCCATCAAAGGGTTCAAAACCGGCGGAATTGATTTTATTATTATAATGCAGCTTAATTGGTGAAATATTGATACCATATTTCAAAAAATCAGTATTATAGCGAAAGTAGATTGTTCGATTATCTCTTACCATTTCCCCTACCTCATAACTTTGACCTTCAAGCTCCAAAGACACTAAAATATTTTTTATATTTTCCATAACAGTTTCTTTACCTACTATTTAGTCGAAAAAAGATCCTCAATATTGCCTAAGTCTTCTTTGGGTTGGAAAACTAATTTAAAATCTTCCAGCCTATCAAGAAGGTGAGCTAACTTAAGCAATGATTCCAAAGATATTTGTCCGGTAGTTTCAAAACGTTTTAAGCTACCTAAAGAGACACCAGATCTCTCTGCCATATCTGATTGTGATAACTTTAATTGTTTACGCAAGGCTTTGTGGCGTTTGGCCAATTCCTTACCAATTTCATAGGGCGTTGGATTAATTGAGTACATATAGCTAATATTTTAGTCAAATATAACCTCTTTTTCATTATTTAGCTAATATATTAACCACTATATTACAAAATAACATTTATCACTCGATTATATAAGTTGGAGGCCGTAGTCCTAAACTAAAAATTTGCTTTTATAGAGATAGATATCATTTTCTTTGTAATGATTAGCTATCTAAAACTTAATGAGCAATATAGATCATCATATAGAACTGATTCAACAACTCTTTAAATGTCGTAAAGATGTTTTTGCTATCCGTTGGGAAAAAGGAAGTAAAAAGGTTATATGCCTGCATATAGCTACGATTCGTATGCTTACAAACAATATTAAATGAGCGGTGATACTTTAGCAAATTTTAAAGACAAAATAAGAAAACCACTCACATCCAACGAAATTAAACTTCATCTTGAAGGCAAACATTTTAATGGTATCTATCCTCTCTTAGAAGATAACACCTCCTGGTTTTTAGTTACAGACTTTGATAAAGAAAACTGGAAGGAAGAATTCGCACTCTTTCAAAAAAATGTAATGAATATAGCACTTCTGCATATTTTGAACGTTCATAATCTGGTAAAGATGCTCATGTTTAGATCATTTTTTAAAAACCACTACCTTAAATTAAGATAAGAAAAGCATTTATAACATTATACCTAAGAGCCTCATTTAATAAGCTTTGAAATCGAAATTATAAAACTTTGATACTTGCTACTTTATATACTTGTTAATAATCATTAAATTTAGATATTTCAGTTCTAATATGTGAATATTGAAAATATATATTAAAAATATGGTATGTATACGCTGCCAAATGGTGGTTAAAAGTGAACTGGAAAAGCTCGGTTTAAACTATATTTATGTCAATATAGGCGAAGCAAATGTTACTGAGAATCTATCTGATGATCAGTTAAAAAAATTAGATTATAGTTTGAGAAGATCAGGACTGGAATTGATGGATGATAAAAAAAGTATTCTGGTTGAAAAAATAAAAGTTGCTATTATTGAACTGGTACATTATACTGATGATCAAATAAAAGTAAACTTATCTGACTACCTTAGTGAAAAACTTAATCATAACTATACATATCTGGCTAATCTATTCTCAGAAGTTAAAGGGATAACTATTGAAAAGTTCTTTTTGACACATAAAATTGAAAAAGTTAAGGAACTCATTGTTTATGATGAACTAACTCTTTCTGAAATAGCTTATAAAATGCACTACAGCAGTGCGGCACACTTGTCAAATCAATTTAAAAAAATTACAGGACTTACCCCATCCCATTTTAAGGATCTCAAAAATAAAAGGCGCGACACGCTCGAAAATGTGTGAATTATGTAATTTTTTATTAGAAATCTATAACGCCTCCATTCTATTGTTTCACGAACTTTAACCTTAAATAGTTGAAGCAATTTTAATGCATTAGAAAATTTACAACTGGGCTGAATATTTAAACTTCATTTATAGCCAGTTCTTCCTCAATAGTTTACTCAAAACTTATTTTTCCAATGCAATTAAATAAACCAACGCAAGAAAAATAGGCATGAAAATATTATTTGTATATCCACTCTATCCCGATTCCTTTTGGAGTTTCAAGCATGCGTTAAAGTTTATTTCAAAAAAAGCTGCTGTTCCACCTCTTGGATTGATTACTGTATCGGCAATGCTACCCTCCAATTGGCAGAAAAAACTGATCGACCTTAATGTTTCTGAACTTAATTTAAAGGATATTGTTTGGGCCGATTATATATTCATCAGTGCGATGTATATTCAAAAAGAATCTGTCAACAAAATAATTTCAGAATGTGTGAAACTTAATAAAAAAATTGTTGCCGGCGGTCCGCTTTTCACCCAGGAATACAAAAATTATCCCCTTATTGATCACTTTGTTTTAAATGAGGCTGAAATTACATTACCCTTGTTTCTCGCAGATTTGTCTAATGGGCAACCTAAAAAAATATATACAACCGATCAATATGCCGATCTATCCCTTTCGCCTGTGCCTGATTATCATTTGTTGGATTTGAAGAAATATGTCTTTATGAACATACAGGTATCACGAGGGTGTCCTTACTCATGTGACTTTTGTGAAATTACGTCGCTTCTGGGTCACAAGGTAAGAATGAAAAACACCAGGCAAACAATAAAGGAACTGGAGGCATTATATCAACTAAATTGGCGAGGTCCTGTTTCGATTGTTGACGATAATTTTATAGGTAATAAAAAGGAAATCAAGACACATTTTTTACCGACATTAAAAACATGGCTGCACAAGCACAAGTATCCATTTGTCTTTAATATTCAGAGCTCAATTGATCTGGCTGATGATAAAGAATTAATGTCCTTAATGATTGAAACAGGTTTTACCTCAACTTTTATTGGGATTGAAACACCCGATGAAATAGCGCTTCGTACGTGTAATAAAGTGCAAAACAAAAATCGCGATTTACTGAAGTCCATAAGAACAATACAAAATTCAGGTCTTCATGTATCAGGTGGCTTTATTGTAGGTTTTGACAGTGATACCCCAAGTGTTTTTCAGCGGCAAATCGATTTTATTCAAAAGAGTGGAATTGTTTCGGCCATGGTTGGACTATTGAATGCCCCAAAAAACACAGTTTTATACAAGAGGTTAGAAACCGAAAACAGGTTGACCACAGAGGCAACGGGTAACAATACCGATTCATCAATGAATTTTATACCCAAAATGGATCTAGATGAATTATTGGACGGATATAAAAAAATAATTCATAATATATACGAAGCTAAACCCTATTATAAAAGACTCCGACGTTTGTTGATGAATTACAATAGTCTATACAAAAGGCGAAAAAAAATCAATTTCTCTCTAATAAATGCATTCTTAAAATCGATGTATGTTATAGGGATCGTAAATAAAGGAAGAATTGAGTATTGGAAATTACTTATCTGGACACTATTTAACAAACCAGGATTATTCTCAGATGCAGTAACGTTTGCAATTTATGGATATCATTTCAGAACAATATATGGACTCAGACAATCCCGGTAAAATGTGTGAATGATGTAAATTAAACCTTCAATAGTATAACACATGGTTCTATTGCTTAAAGTACCTTTAAGTATAAACAAAGCATATGGAAACCACTGAAATGGAAAAATCAAAGTCGCATATTTTAATTGAAATTATTGAATATGTTCCGAATTCGGTGGTAACAAAAACCATTATAAGAAAAACTACAGGAAATGTAAGTGTTGTAGCTATTGATACCGGAGAAGCTCTTGCAGAAAAAATATCGCCCTTCGATACGTTCATTCAAATTATTGAAGGTACCGCAGAAGTAGTAATTGACGAAAATAAAAACATACTGAAAACCGGTGAAGGCATCATAATCCCTGCTCATACATCAAATAATATTATAGCAAACCAGAGGTTTAAAATGATTTCAACTACCATTAAGAGCGGTTATGAAGCAGTTCAAATTTGAAAGGATTTTATATTAATGAAATGAAGAATCATGAAAGAGCTAAAGCTTATTAATCATTCAGAAGTTATATCAAACCATCAGTTTTCAAAGCAAATTGAGATTAAAGAAAAAAAAATCATTGCCGACAATAAGAAGCTTATAGCAATAATTGGGCATGATATTAAATCACCAATGAGTTCCATGATAAGTTTTTTAGGATTGTTAAAAGAAGGTGCATTTGAATGGAATAGAAATAAGGTTGAAGAATATATTGAAATCGCTCTAAAATCTGCTGAACAAACAATGAAACTACTTGATGGTATTCTTATATGGGCTTTGGCTGAAAACTATAATAACTCATTTCAACCTGAAATTATTGACTTAAAAGAAATCCTCATTGAAGAGGCTGATAACCTTGAATTATTTGCATCGCTGAAAGATATTAAAATTACGCTGCCTATTATTTCTGAAATAAAAGTGTTTGCTGATAAAAACATGGTTAAAAGTATATTGAGAAACTTAATAAGTAATGCCATAAAGTACTCACATTTGAACGGAAAAATTGACATAAGTACATTGAGTAAGAACAATAGGTTTCTTGAGGTTACTATTAAAGATTATGGCGTTGGAATGGAAAGCAAAGTAAGTAATATACTTTTTGATTCTGGCAAAAACATCTCATTACCTGGTACAAATAGTGAAACAGGAACAGCATTTGGTCTATCACTTTGTAAGGAGTTTATAGACATTCACAATGGTAAAATATGGATAATAAGTAAACCTGGAAAAGGAAGTGAGTTTAAATTTACTTTACCTCTGGGAAAACTATAGAATAAATTTAAACTAAAAACAAACATCATGTCAAAAGAAAAAGAAAGCAAAAAAAACAACAAGAAAGCACCCGAAAAAACACTAAAAGAGAAGCGGATAGCCAAAGAAGCCAGGCGCAGAGAAAAAAACAAAAAAAGCGAAGTCTGACTTAGGTATTCCACTCACTTATGGGTTAATTCCCTATTGTTAAGTATTGCATCTATCAATTTAAGAGAAAAGAGGATAAAAATGAAAATTGCATATATAGGAACATACCCACCCAGAGAATGTGGTATTGGAACATTTACAAATGATTTGTTCAACTCAATGGTTAATAATCTTTCCAATGAAAACGATTCAAACGAAGGGTTTGTTGTCGCATTAAGTGATTTTCCAAATGAATATGAATATCCCGATGAAGTAAAAGGTATTATCAGACAGAACAGGCAGGAAGATTATCTGCACGCTGCAGAATTAATCAACTTAAGCGGGGCTGACCTTTGCATACTAGAACACGAATTTGGCATATTTGGCGGCCAGAGTGGTGTTTATATTTTGCCTTTACTGCATCGGCTAGATGTCCCTCTTATCGTTACATTACATACTATTCTCAAAACACCTTCCTATATCGAGAAAGCAGTTTTACAGGAAATCTGTAAAATGGCCAATAAAATAGTTGTAATGAGTCATAAGGCCATTGAATTTTTGGTCGACATTTATCAGGTACCTGCTGATAAGATTGAATTCATTGACCATGGAGTTCCTAACCTACAATTCGATAGTCAAATATCGCGAAAAGAATTAAAAATTGACACCAAAAAAGTACTAATGACATTCGGCTTTATTGGACGTAACAAAGGTATTGAAACAGTTATTAGAGCTTTGCCAAAAGTTTTAGTAAGGCATCCCAATGTTATTTATATGGTTTTAGGTAAAACTCATCCCAATGTTGTCAGACACTCCGGCGAAGAATACCGTATTTTTTTAATGCGCCTTATCAAAAACCTTAAACTTGAGAATAATGTCGTTTTTCTGAATGAATTTTTGGACGTTAAAGACCTGTTCAAATACCTGTCGGCCACCGACATTTATATTACACCATATTTGAACGAAGCACAAATTACCAGTGGTACATTATCCTATGCCGTTGGAGTGGGATCAGCAGTAATATCAACACCCTATTGGCATGCAGAGGAACTATTGGCCGATGGCAGAGGCCGACTTTTTAACTTTAATGATTCAGAGGAACTTTCCTTCATAATAACAGAACTGTTTGACCATCCTGAAAAATTAAATTTGCTTAAGAGTAACGCCAGAGCTTACGGACAGAAAATAACTTGGCCAAAAATCGGCGAGAAGTATTTGAAAGTAGCTCATAAGGTTTTGACAAAAAAAGTCGAGAAAATAGCAAATAAAGATACCATAATGGACCTGCTTATTCTGCCACCATTTTCAATGGTACACATCAACAGATTAACCGATGACACAGGTATTATTCAGCATGCAAAATTTGGCATCCCAAATCTCAAAGAAGGTTACTGCCTCGACGACAATGCACGTGCTTTACTGATGGTATTAATGGCGTACAAACAAATAAAAGACTCCAGGGCACTTGAACTGTCTCCGGTTTATTTAAGCTATATCCACTATATGCAAAATAAGGATGGCACGTTCAAAAATTTCTTAAGCTTTAGCAGACATTATCTCGACGAAATAGGTTCTGAAGATTCATTTGGCCGAACAATATGGGCATTGGGGTATTTACTGGGAAACGCTCCCAATGATGCCTATTATCAAACCGGGAGAGAAGTATTTTTCAATGCTGCACCTAACTTTGAAAACTTAAAATCCATACGTAGCATTGCAAATACCATGATTGGAGTTTGCTATTATCTTAAATCAAATCCATCAGATGATTCCATGACGGAAAGGTTACGGAATATGGCCCACAAGCTAATTCAGCAGTATCACGAAAACGAAACTACAGATTGGCATTGGTTTGAATCGTTATTGGCTTATGATAATGGTATATTGCCACTGGCACTGTTACACTCTGCCGAAATCCTGAACGAAGATAAAGTATTGGAGGTTGCAATAAATTCAATGCAATTTCTAACCGCACACACACTTAATGAAAATTACCTGTCTGTAATTGGTAACGAAAAATGGTATAAAAAAGATGGCGAACGCTCAGTATTTGCCCAACAACCCATCGATGCTATGGCCATGGTTTTAATGTACCATCAGGCATTTATTGTTACAAAAGACAAGGAATACCTGAACAAACTGTACATTTCATTTTTATGGTTCTTAGGTGAGAACGATTTAAGAATGAGCTTGTATGATTTTGAAACCAACGGTTGTTGCGATGGCTTTGAAAGTTATGGAGTAAATCGTAATCAGGGCGCTGAAAGTTCGTTGGCGTATTTAATTTCCCATCTAACCGTTTTACAGGCTTACGAAGAGTTTCACACCATCGACATTAAAGCCAATGAGGAAAAACCGAATGTAAGAGATGATGGTCAATTGCCCAAAAGCCCTAAAAGAGTCTGGCAATCTAATTCATAAAAACCAATGCTAATAACCAGATATCAATATAATCCTATTCTTACAAAGATGGATGTGCCTTATCCGGTAGCAACAGTGCACAATGCTGCAGTAGTTAAGCATCACGGTAAATATATCATGATATTCAGGTCACATAAGCTTAATGGGCGTAGCGTATTGGGAATAGCCTACAGTGAAGATGGTTACAACTTTAAAGTAGATGATAAGCCATTTATGGTGCCGGCTATCAAGGGAATTTTTAAAGAATATGAAACCTATGGAATAGAAGATCCCCGCATCGTGTTTATCGATGATGAATATTTGATAACATATAGTGCGTATTCAAAACATGGGGTTCGAATTGGGCTGGCAAAAACAAGAGATTTTAAAACCGTTGAACGATTTTCATTAATTACCGAAGCCGATTATCGAAACGTAGTCATCTTCCCTGAAAAAATTAACGGACTATATGCCCGACTGGACCGCCCACATTCAGAGATATCGCCATGGTCAATCTGGATATCGTATTCGCCTGATTTAAAATATTGGGGCGAGTCGAAACTTATCATGAAACCCATGCAATACCATTGGGATGAGATGAAAATTGGTCCGGGAGCACCCCCCATAAAAACACCTCATGGTTGGTTACATATCTATCATGGCGTTTTTCCTACAATGGACGGCTGTGTGTATCGCTTGGGGACAGCTTTGCACGACCTGTTGGATCCATCTTTAATTATTGCTGTTGGAGATGAATGGATTCTCCAACCTGAGGAAGATTATGAAATATCAGGCTATGTACATAATGTAGTTTTTTGTTGTGGTGCAGTTTTAGAAGATGACGGCAACCTGAAAATTTATTGGGGTGGAGCTGATACAGTCATGTGTGTGGGAACTGCAAATATTGATGTATTAGTCGACCATTGCTTGAACAATAGCAGGCCAGCCTTGGGTTGAATCAATGATTGTGGCAGTAGCCGCAGTAACTGATTACTGTAGCTAACAACTTTAAAACTGAAACAATGAAAATAGCAATTCTATCCTCCATAGCATGGCGTACACCACCTCTTAAATATGGACCCTGGGAGCAAGTCGCTTCAAATATTGCAGAGGGACTAATTGAAAAAGGACTTGAGGTAACATTATTTGCAACCGGAAATTCCATTACGAAAGGAAAATTGTCATCGGTAATCGAGACACCCTATGCCGAAGATTCATCTGTTGATCCCAAAGTTGCAGAATGCCTTCACATCAGTAATTTGATGGAACAAGCTGATTGTTTCGACATCATTCATAACAATTTTGATTTTTTACCCCTTACCTATTCAAATTTAATTAAAACACCAATGGTCACAACCATCCATGGCTTTTCGTCTCCCAAAATCATTCCGGTATATAAAAAATACAACCATACTACTCATTATGTTTCCATAAGTGATTCTGACCAACATCCAGAACTTGATTATATTGCTACTGTGCATAACGGAATTAATATTGAAGAGTTTGCTTTCAATAGTGAACCTGATGACTATTTACTTTTTTTTGGCAGAATTCATCCCGATAAAGGAACTTATGAGGCGATAGAAATAGCTAAAAAAGCAAAAAGAAAACTAATCATATCCGGCTTAATACAGGATCGGAAATATTTTGATCAAAATGTGAAACCATATATAAACAATGATGATATAATATATGTGGGAAATTCTGGCCCAAAAGACCGTCAACGAATTCTAAGTAAAGCTTTTGCCTTATTACATCCTATACATTTTGCGGAGCCATTCGGATTGAGTGTGGTTGAAGCCATGGCTTGCGGCACTCCTGTTATTGCTTTTAACCTTGGCTCCATGTCTGAATTAATTCTTCAAAATAAAACAGGTTTCCTTGTTTCTAACATAGCTGAAGCTCTTGATGCTGTAACAAATGTAGAGTCGATTAATCGGCATTATTGCTACGCTAGGGCATCTTCTTTGTTTAGTCGTCAAAAAATGATAGAAGGTTATTTGACGGTATATGAAAAAATTCTCAGAATTATATGAAAAAGTCCCGCAAATTGCGGGACTCAAGATCTTTAAATGGTTATATAAACTATGCTAGTTTAACATTAACTGCATTTAATCCCTTTTTTCCTTCTTGCAAATCAAAAGTTACTTCATCGTTCTCCGATATACTATCCTTTATACCTGATGAATGCACAAAATATTCTTTGTTTGAATCTGCATCTTTGATGAATCCGAATCCCTTCGTTTCATTGAAAAATTTCACTGTTCCTTTGTTCATTTTTAAAATAAATTTCGCTAAATAAAAAAAACTAATTATCCACAAATTAGCTTTAATTTTGATATTAGTCAATGATTTAACGCTTTTCTATTTAAATACCTGACCAACAATTACCATAAGAGTAGTAGACCCTAAAATTTCACCTATCATGTCCGGTTTAAAAACATTGAATTCGAAATGGCCGCCTGAACCGGCCGTATAAATAGTTGTGTCGTTGCCCAATATTTGAAAGCAAACCATTGTGACAGCCTCTACTTGTTTGGGATTGACTTTACCCGGCATTATCGATGCCCCTGGTTTGTTATTGCTATAAACTACAACTTGATTACCCTCCACCCCCGATAATTTTCCTCGACAAATTGATCCAAAATGGGCTTAGAAACAAGGTAAGCGCAATAGCACTAATTACTAATTGGTAGTCGTAAATTTTAATAATACCTAAATAATAACCAGATGATCCTAAAATAAAACTGAATTCTCCAATCTGAGATAGCAATGCACCTGCATAAAAACTTGTTTTCCAGTCTTTACAAAAAATACGCATGGTCAAAACATTAATGGTATTATTAACAATAAAAACAATGAGCACAAGTAAACCAATAGTAAATGCATTCTCTTTTAAAAACTGCAAATCAATTAACATCCCAATAGAAACAAAGAATAGGGCAACAAACATTATTTTAAAAGCATGTAGGCTGTCATGTACCCATTGGATCGATTTGGTTGATGATAATATAATGCCTGCAATAAATGCCCCCAATGCTGATGATAAACCCAAAAATGCTGTTAATATCGAGAATCCAAAACACAAGGTAAACGCAACAAACACCTGCACTTCATGGTCTTTTTCAATATATTTCATGAAGGGAAGTTTAATTTCCTTCTTTTTAAGAATATAAATGATTATGCCTATAATCAATACACCGCCAATTAACTGTTTCAGCATTTGGGTTATATGCGGCTTATCTCCTCCCATATAACTCATAATGATAAGCATAGGTACAATTAAAATATCCTGAGCGATAAGTACACCAAGCACATTTTGTCCCACTTTTGTCATTAATTCGTTTCGTTCTTGTAAGAGTTTTACTATTACTGCTGTACTACTTAAGCTGATAACAAACCCCAGCATAACAACCTGATTGATTTTCCAATTAAAAGTTGCACTCAGAAACCACACAATTATTATACTTACACTTATCTGAATTAAGGTTCCCAATACAGACACCCTCCAGTTTGTTATTAAATTTGGCAGATGAATTTCCATTCCTACAAAAAACAACAACAAAACCAACCCCAGTGACCCAAGATTGGTGATTAAAATTTCATCAGTGATAAGCCTAAAACCGTATGGCCCAACCAAAACACCTACAATTAAGTAGGTTACGATAGAGGGCTGTTTAATTACCCTGAGCAAAAAACCTACAACCAAAATAATCATTGACAGTATGACAAATTTGGAAAGTACAGGATCAATGAGAATTGCAAAAATCATATCACGTTTTGATTATTAAATACTATTTAAGACATAATTTACTGATTATATACAGTAAAACTTTTTAAAGCCTTTCCCAGTTCTTCCATATCATGGTTGAGTTTCTGTTTAAAAGAATCCCATTTCTCAGAACCATCATTTTTATACGTTTCGATTCTTTTGCTTATTTCGTTCTTTTTTAATTCCAATTCTGCTATTGCATCTTCGTATTTATTTTTAATAGCATTGGTACTGAAACCCCTTGAAAACAAAATTCCACCGGGTACTATATCTTTCTCTTTCTCAATTTTCTCAAGGGATTCATCAAGAGCAATATCAAGTTTTTTCTTTGATTCACTAAGTTCTTTTTTTGCAAGAATTAGTTTTTGTTTGGCTTCATCAACTTCTTTTCTGGCATAGTTTAGCTTCTCCTTTGCTTCATCCATTTTTTTCTCTAAAGATTCGCATTTGGTTAAATCTTCGCCTTTAACAAAACCAATAACTGTCAGGTGTTTTAATACTTTGTTTTTCATTGTATTATTTTTTAAATTAGTATTCAATATTTACCCAAGTTACCTCCATGCTCAACAAAAGGCGTTACATAACTTCAAATATATATTACAACATTCACACCTTTAAGGCACAAATTAGGATTAACTACACAGCTATTGTGTATTTGTTTTTCCGGGATCAATAACCCGATATGCCAATAATTTCAAACGATCATTGAACAGAAACCAAACCAGTGCATACCCCCAAACAAACAGTGCCCAGCCCCAGCCAAGTGGAGTCATAAACAATCCATAAACGGCTATCAGAGTTGATATGATTTGGGTGCCGACTACGGCAATCCACAAAATTCGGGCAGGTCGTATAGACCAGAATGGGCCACGTGTTCGGGTTAAAAAGATGGTAAGGTGACCTGCAACTGAGAGTTTCAAATACATTAAGGTTTGGATGTGTTCGCGGCCGAGATGAAAAACACGTTCACCCAGATAAAATAAACCAAATGCGGAGATCACACCAATTACACCCAGCACTGTTGAAATACCCAACACCATTCTCATATTCCATGCTTCGGGTTGATCTTTGTATTTAACCTTGTCATAGGCGATTGACAGGATGGCGCCATCGTTTAGAAGGGCCAGCATCACAATCATGACGGCTGTTACCGGATAAAAATTGAATACCAGTATTGATAAAGTCATAAATAGCAAAATGCGAAGTGTTTCGGTTATACGGTAGATGGCGTAACTGTTCATTCGCTGGAATATATTGCGGCTTTCTTTAATGGCATCAATAATTACCGACAGGCCCGGAGCCATCAGTACAATAGATGCAGCAGCCCGGGCGGCATCGGTTGCTTCGGAGACTGCAATACCGCAATCGGCTTTTTTTAATGCAGGCGCATCATTTACGCCATCGCCTGTCATACCAACAATGTGACCCATTTTTTGCAACACATCTACAATGTGAAACTTGTGTTCGGGAAATACCTGCGCGAAACCGTCGGCCTTTTCGATAGACGTGGCCACTTCTTCAGTCTCGACTCGTTTTGAATCACCCAATCCTCTGGCATCATAAATTAACGAGCCCATACCCAATTTTTGGGCAGTTTCTTGAGCAATGGCCAATGCATCGCCTGTAACCATTTTAATTTTAACTCCCATTTTGAGTGCAATAGCGATTGTTTCCGCTGCATCTTCTCTTGGAGGATCGAACAGAGGCAACACTCCATCGAACTGCCATTTGCCTTCTCCATTGGTATGGGCAACACCCAATGAGCGAAATCCACGAGCTGCAAATTCATTGACGGCCTCATCCACAACAGACTTGATTTGATCTGTATTATGAACCAATTCAAGAATTACTTGCGGTGCTCCTTTGGTTACTTTAAATTTCTTGCCATCTTTATCTTTAACAGTAGCTTCTGTGCGCTTGTGTACCGGATCGAAAGGTTGGAAATGAACCACTTCATAGTTATTCAATTCATCATTATTTTTAAGACCTCCAAGTACTGCCAGATCAATGGAATCATTATTATCGGCTCGCGATGCCAATGCCCCATTCAAGATCACCTGGCCACCGGTAATATTATCCATAAAGAAAGGATCACCCAGCGTTAATTTATTTTGGGTAAGGGTACCGGTTTTGTCTGCACAAAGCAAGTCAACTCCGGCCAGTTCTTCAATGGCCACCAATCGACTTACAATGGCCTCTTTTTTCGCCAGTAAGCGAGCTCCAACTGCCATCGTTACCGATAAAACGGTCGGCATAGCAACCGGTATTGCTGCAATGGTGAGTACCAAAGCAAACTGCAAGGTGGATAAAATCGGGTCGCCACGATAAATGGCTACTGCAATAATTATTGCCACCAAAGTAACTGCGAGATAAATAAGGTAGTTGCCTATTTTTAATACCGCTTTCTGAAAATGACTGACAGTATGCGCTTCCTGCACCAATTGTGCTGTTTTGCCAAAATAGGTGTTTGTACCGGTAGCATAAACCAGAGCCCCAATCTCACCACGGCGAATAACTGATCCGGAATATAAAGCTTCACCAGGATTACGTGTTGTGGGAAGTGATTCGCCTGTTAATGCAGATTGATCGACCTCAATGGAATCTCCTTCCAACAAACGAGCATCTGCAGGAACAATATCACCCAACCGTAACCGGATAATATCACCAGGCACCAGTTCACATGCTGATGGATTGACCCATTTTCCATCCCTTTTCACCCTTGCTTTTACAGCCAGTTTGGCTTTAAGGGCTTCAATAGCATTGCCTGCTTCATGTTCTTCCCAATATCCTATTACTGAATTAGCGATTAGCAAAATAAGGATAATGAAAAAATCAGGCCAATGCCTGGCAACTGCTGATAAGATTACTGCTGCCTCAATCATCCAAGGTATAGGGCCCCAAAAATAGGTGAGGAACTTTAGTAATAAATTGGTTTTCTTTTCTTCTATCTCGTTGGGTCCGTATTGAGACAGCCTTTTTGTTGCTTCGGCCTGTGTAAGGCCTTCCTGTGAAGAACCCAGTTTTTTCATCAATTCGGATACAGAAAGAGACGTAATATCGTCTGCTACATTGGAATTTGCATCGGCATCTCTATTACTCTTTGTATTTGGGTTCATACTTCACAATCGATTAATGTGCTGTTTTATATTATGGAATTACCTCTACCCATCCGTCAATCCAGGTATGGGTATGGGAAAGATAAAATCAATCAGGACATTGTGATGTGCTCTTGAAATATGATCTTTAAATGATTTCATACTTTGATGCACATCAATAACGTACTTTTTCCCCAGCCTTTTTAGTATTTTATCAAGATTTGCCAATTCCTTTTTGATAGCTGCCTCCCTGCTAATTTTATCTTTCGGCAGTTCGTTTTCGAGTTGTTCCAGATTTTTTCGAAAGACTTTGTCCGCCTCCAAATAAAATTTCGTGAGAAGCGGATCGGAGGTAAATGTTTTTATATGTGCAAATTCAATGGCAGCTTTTTTTTCGGCTTTATCAAGGGTATCATCAAGACTTGCCGCCAGAATTGAAATATATGCAGGGTATTTTAACAATGCATCTGTTTGCTTGTTTGTAAGACGTTTAAATATTTTCATGTCAGGTGTTTTTAAGTTGGAGCGCTTTGCATTTTCATATTGGATCATTCCATTTTCAGTTAAATATCTCAGGCATATCCAGACCATATTTTTCATTGTATTGCTTGTGTTTGACAGGTTCATCCTGCATAAGCCTTGAGGTGTGCTCTCTTATTGCCCAAATCCGGTATCCTATTGATTACATCCTGAACCAGATGAAATCTGTCAAGCTTGCTGAGAACGGGCATGTCAAAGTAGGTGGTAATGGAACGTATTGATAAGTTGTTCAAGTATTATATTCACACAATAACATCATTTGCAATCCCAAAACTCTTCTAAACATTTCTGTTACCATTACTACAGTCTCTAAACCACTTTGATCTATTGCATTACTTCTGCATCTTTCACATTTAGTATTGCGTCAACTTTACGATGAGGATAATTGGGGTACTAAGCACTTATCTATCTGGAATAAAAACAGTAGCAAAATGACATTGCTTTGGTAAATCATTCATTCCATATAGAATCATCCTTACAGATGAAGTATCAAGTTCATCCTTCTTGTTTTCTCGTTGGAATAATGAAAAGCGGTATAGAAGATTGCTTTAAAACTTTCTCAGTTACGCTTCCAACGAGCATTTCTGCTAACCACTTATGACTGTGGGAACCAATAGCAATAATATCAGCATGATAGTCTGTTGCAGCCTTTATGATCGTTTCGGCTTGCTCACCTTCCTTTACGACTGTTTGGATGTTCTTGTCACCAAGGTGTTGTTTCATTTTTTCAAGATAATGTTCCGATGCCAATTGAAGTGTTTCAATGCTATTTAATTCCAAAGGACTCACGTCCATAAAACCGGTAAAGCCCATAATCGGAGAATAATCTGGAGTAGAATAGTAAACCGGATCTATTATTACATGCAATAATATAACCTTAGCATTCATGGCTTTTGCCATTGAGAATCCCACTTCCGCTACCTTTTGCGCAGTAGGTCCATAATCCAAAGCAATTAATACCTTTTTCATTCGTTTATATTTAGTCGTTTAAATATCAGATGGAACTCCCAAAAAAATAATCATCCTCGCATGTGAGAAAACTTTTATCACGGTTGTTTCATTTTTCCTGATTTTGAATAATTACCATTTCTATATTGCAAACGAATTTTTTAAGTTATTCAAGATTTCACCTATGTTACATCCTAATCGTTTTTGTGTTTTCTTTCAAGCGGAAGTAATCCTGCCATATCTCCAATAATGTTCACTAATTCAGAACCTGTTGGAATAACTATTTTAGCATTGTTTCCTAAAGATGCTTCCAAGGCCTCCAATTTTCTTAACATTTGAGCATTCCCAATAAAGTATTTGTCGGCAGCTTCGTTTACCAGCTTTATAGCTTCGGCTTCTCCTTCTGCATGCAGGATTTTAGCTCGCTTATAACCTTCAGCTTCTTTAATTTTAGCTCGTTTCACGCCATCAGCTACTGTTTCAGCTGCTGTAGCTGAATCTATGGCTGCTATTTTTTCGTTTTCGGCTTTTACAACCTTGTTCATTGTTTCCTGCACATCTTTGGGCGGGTCTATTTCTTTTAACTCGGTGCGAACGATATCAATACCCCAACTCTTGGTTTCGTCATGCAGAGTTTTATATAGAGCATCGTTAATTTTTCCACGTTCACTGTTGGCCGATTTAAGTGTTAGTGTGCCGATGATATTACGCAGTGTTGTACGAGCAAGGTTAACAATCTGCCAGGTGTAGTCGTTTACATTGTAGATTGATTCTTTAACGCTATCTTCATCTGCTTTCACCCTGAAGTAAACCTGTGCATCAACACTGGCATTCAAATTATCATTTGTGATGATTTCCTGTGGCTCTGCATCTATCATTTGTTCGGTTACATTTACCAGATAGAGTCTGTCGACAAGTGGTATAATCCAGTGAAATCCTTGATTGGCAAAACTATGATATTTTCCAAGCCTCTCAATAAGTCCGCGATGGGTAGGCCTTACAATTCTGATTCCTGTGAAGAATATAATTACTACTGGAATGATTAAAAAATAATAAATCATAATATTTTTCCTTTGTTTTAGTTACAAATTTTCAACAATATCAGCCATTTCATCTTTGCTTCTACATCATTATATATGCGACCATTCGAAGCATCATTATTGTGTTATGTTTTTATAGCAAGATCATGGGTAGTTAGTATTGGGAGATCGAATTTTTTAGCAGTTGATTTAAAATGATACATCCTGCCAAAACTTTTCAAGAAACCAGTATATTGTGATGTGGTGCTCATAAAAAAAGCATTTGGATGGTTTTTTAATTCCTATAGAATGAAGCTTAGCATTTCAATCAATATAAGTATGTCTATCTCTAACAGGAGCTGCCTGTTTAAAGCCACCCTTTGCCATCTATCCAATTTCGATGTGTTTTGGACCTTTTTCTTTTGCTTCCTCCCTTTTGGGAATACTAATAATTAAAATGCCTTCTTTGTACGTAGCTTTAATAGCCTCTTCGTTTACGCTGGTTGGTAAGGTAAAGGAACGTTTAAAGGATGTGTAGCTAAATTCCCTTCGTGTGAACTTTTCATTGTCATCTTCTTTTTTCAATATTTTTTCAGATGAGATGGTAAGTACATTGTGATCAATATCAAGTTTAAAGTCTTTTTTCTCCATACCAGGTACTGCCATTTCAATATCAAATTTATCAATAGTTTCTTTGACATTCACTGCAGGTATTGATAGCCCCACGTAAGATTCTTCATTTGGCCACATTGACCCGGAGAAAAAGTTATCCGTCCAAGCGGGAAATAATGTTGGATTTTTTAGTTTTGGATACATTTTCTTTGTTTTTAAGGATATAAGTTATTTTCTGGATAATTGCTTATCAAAAATGAGCCTGATAAGTATGATTAAAACTGCTACTGCAAGTAATAAATGAACAGCTCCTGAGGAATTAAATCCCCAAAAAATGATTCCCCAAATTACCAGCAACAATGCTGCAATAACATAAAGTGAATTTTTCATGACTCCTCTATTTGTATAAAAATCTTTAGTAAAGTTATGTTGACTTAAAGAAGAAAGCATTACATAACTCTGCATATAATTTACATCATTCACACTTTTTTAGATGGAGTAAATTGGAGGAAGGAAAATGATTGAATCTTAGAGAGGTTCAGTAAAACAAAAAATAAACGGGGCTCTGAAATTCTTTATTCTGAACCCTTTAATTCATTGAGAAGTTCATTTAAATTAACATGGGCGTAGGTAGATGCGTAATCTGACATGGCGTATGGAATAATCAAATCATCGTTATGCACAATTGATCCGCAAGAATACACTACATTAGGGACGTAGCCTTCTCTTTCTTCAGAATTTGGAATTAGAAGAGGGGTTTTTGATCGTCCTATTTCCCTTTCAGGATTATTAAGGTCATACAAAGCTGCTCCTAAAGCATATTCACGCATAGGGCCTACTCCGTGTGTGATAACCAGCCACCCATCTTTAGTTTCAATAGGTGACCCACAGTTACCAATTTGGATTAGCTCCCATGGATATTTTGGTTGTTGTAATAGCTGTGCCTCACGCCATACAGTAATACTATCTGAAAAAGCAATGTAATTATTAAATCCGTCGATTCGGCAAAGCATGGCATATTTACCATTTACTTTTCGCGGGAAAAGTGCCATCCCTTTATTTTTAGCAATCTCGCCATGTAAGGGCATTACCTTGAAGTGATAAAAATCTTCGGTCTCCAGCAATTTTGGCAAAATTGTGGCACCATCATAAGCAGTGTATGTGGCGTAGTATTTAATTGTGTTGTCGTCATCTACAAACTTAACAAAACGGGCATCTTCAATACCGTTCCTTTCATTTGCTGAAACCGGAAAAATCACTCGTTCTGAGATATTTGTATCCAACGAGAACTGGAGTTCGTAATGCGATGATGCCAGCCAAATGATTTGATTGAAAAGAAACTCTTTATCAGATGCTAAATGCACAGCTTTGCGGGCATCTTCTATACATTTTCGAAGTTCGCCATAAGTAAATTCTTCTTTTAGTTTATCCAAAATTAACGCAGGCGGAATGATTCCATGTACTTCCATTTCATCCAACTTATGGGCAAACAAGCTTTTAGTATAAGTGTGACGACGGATATGTTCCGCTTCTTCCAGCAGATTGCCAATTGGCTCAAGAGTCAACTTATTGTTTTTATCAATAATTCCTGTTCTGAAAACAATTGATGAAATATGTCCCTCCCCTGTAGCCCTGAAGCTTACTATAACTCTTTTTGCTCCCGGACTAATTTCGCTCTGGTCAGGATGCTCTACCATTGATGGATTAAAGAAAGCAGCCGATTCTATTGAATATTCCATGGTAAAATAGGAACCAATGAGAATTTTTTTGGAATACCCGATCGAATCTGGTAATACATTCATAAGAGGCAACAGGTACACAATTCGATTAAAATGCTTCTCAAATATTTTAGAAATGTTCCGATGACGCATCGAATAGTCCCTAAGGGTTTGCTTTAATGCAAAGGAGGCCTCATCTTCATTCATCTCTACTACAAAACGTATCGTATTGATTGCCCTTTGTTCTTCTGTAAACAGAAATCGAGCTATTACTCGACTTGGATCTGGGTTGAATGTGATATTTTTTCTAATTACGGATACTAACATTATCTAAATTTTAGTAAAGGTAACTGCAATTATTGGATATAAACATTGTTTAATTACATTTATCACTGGTAATTACTATTTAAATGTTAGGAGTGGAAATCGAATGTTTTGGTAATTTGGAGTAGCAATATGGCGACCATTTTTGAGAATTAAAATTGCTCTTATTTATAATATCATCTTCTGTATTATAATTCCTCTCTAATAATTTAAAACAGATTCATGTAATCAATTTTGAATATGACAACTAAATTGTAACACCCAAATCAAATATCTCCAATAATAGATTTAAATAATCATTCCTTTTTTTAAACCTATCTAGAAGCGCTTCCGGACTTGCATTATATTGTTCTTTTTTAATAGAGATAACCAAGTCAGCTATATCATCACCTTCATTTAAATCTGTATACTCCAGAACGGTATTTACACGAACATCAAAGCAAGCACTTTCGGCTATCTTGCTCCACTTCTCAAATGCTTTTCCTTTATCAGGAAATAATGTAACCTGGTAATCTATGAGGGTATTGAGTTTTTGTAGATTGAGCATTTCAACGGAGCCTACAGCTATCCAATTATATTGCGGATAATACAACGCACCGAAAATGGCATTCTTTTCACCTTCTGCAATAGCAACTGGCCTTGATTTATTGATAAGTAGATGTTCGCCAAAGAAAACTTGCTTCAAGTTAAAGTCCTTTTGTTTGATAATATGATGCACCCAATTGATGTAGCCATTACGTTTTAATGTATGAACATCATATTGCATTACTTTACCTGTTCGTACTTGCCCTACTCGATTGACTTGCCAGAAAATTGTTTTATTTCCTTTGGCAGTACCAACGTAATACCTCTGTAATACCTCCCAAACCATATGCTCCGGAAAGAGTTTACTCAATCCTATAGCAAAGTTATTTTGGTGATAATTGGTAAGAGAGGTTAGCATTAACTTTGGGTCAATACATGAAGGTGGTTTTACAATTGTTTTTGATTTAGGCGTCAATGTATAATAATCATCCGGTTCGTATCCGTTTTTCTCAAAGTACATTTTAGGTGTAAAATGGTATGCACATTTTTCTACCCGGTTACATCTCCCGGTATAATTTGACAAATACTTGTTGGTTTGGTGGTCTACATACCTGGTAAAAGTCCTTTGATGACATTTCGGACAATGATACCTGGTTGATCGACCTTTGTATTTTTCCAATGAATAGCGAATATCTGGCATAAAGGAAAGTTTTTTGTTTTAGTGAAGTTTATGGAGTTGTGGAGGATTGTTGTTTTTCAAGTATTTACGACTCCATACAACTCCACTCACTCCACAATTCCATCAAATTTGCGATAATGATTGAACTATCTGTGGTGCCCCATACTCCACAGTTACTACACTCAAACTACACACGTAAATAATTGTGAATCAACCAAACTCCACAACTACGCAAACTCTACAATATTCCATATTTTTCTCTGAGCCTTTATGGCAGCAGTAAGATTAATTGAGCACATCTGTTTCGTAAACACCTTTCTGTTTCTTATGCGCCAGTTTTGTATTGCTCAGCAATTGGTAGGCATATGATTCCTTGGCTATATTGAGTTTATTGGCCATCTCAATAAACTCTTTGTTGGTAAATTCCCGTTTGCCAATCTTCTTTAAAACCTGAAATACCTTACCTTCCTTTGAATTGTCCTCATATACATTTAAAACCATGTGATTTAGCTTTAATGCATTAGAAAAGAAATAATCCTTAAGCATAATGGCTTTCTTCATTGAACTTTCGCTTACCTGCTCGATCACCTGCCCTTCAAAAAAACTATTGGAGACTTCAAGGACCAGGGCAAACCGTAGTATATATCTATCGAGTTTTGACAGAATTCCAGATATGGCAGCATCCTTATTGGATGGCTTTACGTGTTTGTTTACTTCATCAATAAACAAGTCCTCTGCCTTCTCTGATAACGGTAACTCTATGGTATTAATACTCTCATTAATTTTATCCATCAATGCTTTCATCCTCGAATGAAATTTCTCCACCATATAATCATCCGGATTTTTTCTTTGGATATATTTCTTTTCCATTTTTAATGGAATTGCAAAAAGAATCCGCTCAAAGAAACCGTCTTTAATATCCTTGGCCTTAAAGGATGCAATCACATCGTCCTGAATACTGCCAATGATTGAAACACAAGGCATACTCAATGAAGAGCTTTCAACTTCTTTACGATCCAGTGAAATAGGTGCACCATCCCATATGGATAAAAACTGACTTTGCTTTGAGGTTCCGCTATAACCAATCAAATTCAATATAAAACTCTTAAACTCATCGGGCATCAATATCATACCATTGGGATTTTGCTTATGGATATTGATGAGAGCCTCAAAAGTCGGGTCGGTAGAATACAACTTTTTCTTAGTCGGTTTCTTTTCACCTAAATCAGGATCATAATTAGCTATGGCTGCTTCGTATTCCTGGTCGTATTGCTTTTGCAGATTTTTTATGGCTTTAAAGGCTGTTTTTAAGGGCGCACTTTTATTCTGCCCTGACTTACCTACCAAAACCACCCACATAGATGGGTTTTCTATCCATTCAATATGTTTACGCAAATGATACGAATTACCAATTATCCCAGCTAAGGCGGTAAAAATGCTTACAGCAGTATAATCGATGTTATAATTTCCATTGTCGTATAGCTCAATTATGGTATCCTGGATAAACTTCGGAAATATACTTAATGGAAATTCAGATTCCTCAGCTGTTTTCAATCTTAAGTTGGCTTCTTGAAGAGACATCTTACCAAACGTAAGATGCGACCTCCCCAGTTCTGTTTT
>NZ_JBNGOX010000063.1:0-24207 GCF_050589785.1 Carboxylicivirga caseinilyticus
TAAGTCCCCTTCAGGGGATTTAGGGGTGACATAAAATGATATTTTATTACAAATTGAAACTAACGTTGTTTTGATGTTTAGTTTTTGGACACCCTTCTTTTTTTGTTGAAAATTATAAGAGTTTAAAAAAAACGAACCGGATATCCCGATTCGTTTAAGTATTTATTGAATAGTTTTTGACTTATTTGTTAGAATTTCCATCCAAATGTAAATGATGCCTGATGTCTTTTGTTTGATATTTCAATAGGAGTATCAGTTACACCATAAAACATATCATAAGAATTTAACGAAAGAGCATCGTCATACATGGTTAAAGAATAGGCAGCATCAAAAAAGAAACTCTTGTTTCTAATGCCAAATCCTCCTGTATACATCCATTTATCTAATTTAACATCAGTCATTCCATCTTTGAAAGGAGAATCAAAATAGGCTGCGCCAGCTCTAAGTGCCAAGTAAGGCAATGGTTTAATTTCTATACCAGCTTTTAAATCATGGCTGATTTTGAAATAATCTTTAATATCCTGATTCAAATCTTCAAAATCAGGAACATATTCGTCTTTGGCGCTAATCTTAGAGGCAGTGTGATCGGTTAATTCATAATCGAATGATATAATTGCTTTAGTTCCTATGATATAAGCAAAACTACCTTGAGCACGGTATGGTGTTCTATAGTTATATGAAAAATATCCGTCCATTCCTTCATCTAAATGATCATCATTTAAGAAATAGGCATTAATGCCATTTAAATAATCTTCATCAATAGCATAAAATGTTGGCAAATGGAATGAAGCACCTAATCTGATCGGATGTAAATTGAAAATAGCTCCTATCTTAGCATTGATACCAAAGCCATTTTGTGAAAACTTAGAGTAGGCTTCGTAATAATTCAAATCATCAAAAAAAGCCGGATCAAAACCATTAAAATTTATTTCTCTGAATATGGCTGTCTCCTCATACTTAAATGATTGAAAGTTAACAGATCCTCCCAATAACACAATATTACTGATGTTGGCTCCAAGGGTAATTCCATATTCTCCGGAATAGCCACTTTGTTCTCTTTCAAAATTTTGGTTTATGCCATTAAGATTACGATCGTAAATGAGTTCATTATCTGCATCGTACATTTCATAATGGGTCATATAAGTACTGTTGGTAACAGGATCAATTAAATATGCATTGTAGGCATAAGATGCTCTCCCTCTCAGTTGATTCTCGTAATATCCATCAGCGTCCAATATAATATTGGCAAGAAGAGTATTAGGGGAGAAATTTCCTCCTGAATAATCTGAAACATTCCTGCCAATCTGAGTATACATGCTGTTGTTAAAGTCGGCTGTACGATTATAAGTAACACCAAAATGAGTACTTATAATACCTTCATTTTTTTCTCTCAGTGTTTGAAAGGTAGAAACTCCACCAATCTGATTGAATGGAAAACTAAATGCATCATCAGCACTTGAAAAATTACTATAGCCGGAATTAGTCTTGTTAAAAGAAAAGGAAGGTGTGAAAGCAAACTCTGAGCTTCGGTATACTGCAATACCTGCAGGGTTAATACTTATAGCACTTAAATCACCTCCCAATGCTCCAAATGCATTGGCCATTCCCAGTGATCGGGCCGTTCCTGTTAATTCTCTAGTGTTAAAGCGTAAAGCATCATCTAAATTTTGAGCGTTTAGGCTAACTGACAGGCATACTATACCTAATGAAAATATATAAGATAACTTTTTCATGATCAGAAAATTAGAGTTTAGGTTATGTTTTATCTTGATCCTCTGCTTGATCCTCCGCTTCGACTAGATCCACCTCCTGAACTTCTGGAACCTCCACTGGATGATCCGCTACTGGAACTTCTTGAACTACTGCCACTGTAACTGCTTCTCGAACTTGATCCGGAACTGGAACTACTACTTCTGTAACTACTGCTGCTTGAACTGGATGATCGTGAAGGGGTGTATGAACTTCTTGAACTACTTCCAGAGCTACTGCTCCTTGAGCTGGATGAGCTGGAAGGAGTGTAAGTGGTTCTGTTGGAACTGCTTGATCGAGCAGGTGTATAAGTAGAGCTCGATGAAGAACTTCTTGATGAGTTTGAATACCTGCTTGAAGAAGTATTAGAGGAACTTGTACTTGTGCTGCTTGTTCTCGAATTTGAATAACTACTTCGGGAATTAGATGGAGAAGTTGAAGTTCTTGTATAACCTGTATTTCTGTTATAACTTGCTCTTGTTGAACTTGTATAATTGGTTGTAGGTGTGTAACTTCTTCTGGTTGTTCTGGTGTCTGCGGCAGAACTGGAAGTTGTTCTTGCAGAAGTTGATCTTGTATAAGAACTTGCAGAAGTTGATACAACTCTTTGGCTTCTGTCGGCACTAGTACTTCTGGTACTGGTTACACGTGTTGTTCCATCTGTTCTGACCGAGGATCTGATATCACCTGTACGTGAAGTTGTAACTCTACTTGAACGTCCTGTTGCAGAAGTCATACCTCTTGGTTCATAATTTCTGGGATATGAAGCTATTCCATATCCTCCGTGACCAGCATAATATCCGCCTCCATAATAGTAAGAAGGGTAGTTGTACCATCCTCCATAATTACACCAAGGGTCCCAATATCCATAATAAGGCCATCCATATCCATAGTATCCCCATCCCCAACTGAAGGACATATTCCATCGCCAAGGATTTCTGTAAAGACCATAATTAAACATGTAATCGTTATACATCGGATTGCTCCAGCTAGGAAATACATAAGCATAGTTTCCATCAACATAAACATTCCAATCCCATGTATTCATGTAAATCATATCGTAGTATAACGGAGACCAGTAAGGTATGCCATTAAATGGGCCATGAAATTTAATCAGTCGTTCTGCATAATCCTGATCCATGTCAGAACCTTGAAAACCATCCACCCAATATCCGGTTTCTTCATTGTAATATACAAGTGAATCAACCTCAGGAATGGTGTCATTTCCTAATAATGAAAGATAATCACTTTGAATCTGTGTAAAATCCCGGTTATCATCTTGTGCTAACTCCGATTTTTCATATTCATATTTAAGCTCAGAAAAATCTTTTTCATCTTGCTTTTTAGTTTCCTCATTAACTTGTACCGGCGCATATTTGTCGGAAACAGTCATGGGTTGATCCTTAGGACTGTAATACAAATCGTCCTGATAGTAACTGCTGTCATTCCATTGGGTGGAGCTACATGCTGCCAAAAATGACAGTAAAATAAGGCTTATGATTGGCTTTGAACGCATAACGAATCCTCCAAATTTGAACGGTTTTATTTACTTATAACAAAGCAAAAAGCGTACCATAAATTTAAAAATGTAAAAAAAGCTAAAAAATATCACTAAAGGTTTTCTGGCTTTTTTAGCAAGGTGTATTTGGATGCTTTGACAAGATTAAAAAAAAGGCTTTTAACTGCCTAATGTTTTGGATGAATTTTTGTTATTTTGTGCGTCTTTACAAGAATATTGGAATAATATAAGAGAATAGATATGGCAAAAGTGTTAACGCCTAGAAGTGAAAGTTATGCACAATGGTATAACGACCTTGTGTTGAAAGCAGATTTAGCTGAGAATTCAGCTGTAAGAGGATGTATGGTTATTAAACCATATGGCTATGCCATTTGGGAAAAAATGCAGGCCCAATTAGATCGTATGTTTAAAGAAACAGGTCATGAGAATGCCTATTTTCCGCTTTTTATTCCAAAATCTTTTTTTAGTAAAGAAGCTGATCATGTTGAGGGTTTTGCAAAGGAATGTGCCGTTGTAACTCATTACCGACTAATGAACAATCCTAATGGAGAAGGTGTAGTCGTGGATCCGGAGGCTAAACTGGAAGAAGAACTAATTGTTCGTCCAACTTCAGAGACGATTATCTGGAATACATATAAAAACTGGATTCAATCTTACCGTGATCTTCCTATTAAGTGTAACCAATGGGCAAATGTTGTTCGTTGGGAGATGCGTACCCGTTTGTTTTTAAGAACAGCAGAATTTTTATGGCAGGAAGGTCATACAGCTCACTCTACCAAAGAAGAGGCTATTGAGGAGACTGAAACAATGATCAATGTTTATGCCGACTTTGCTGAGAAATTTATGGCCGTTCCGGTTATTCAGGGATTTAAAACAGCCAGTGAACGCTTTGCAGGTGCATTGGAAACCTATACCATTGAAGCCTTAATGCAAGATGGAAAGGCTTTGCAGTCTGGAACATCTCATTTTCTTGGGCAGAATTTTGCCAAGGCTTTTGATGTGAAATTTGCCAGTAAAGAGGGAAAAGAAGATTATGTATGGGCTACATCATGGGGAGTATCAACACGTTTGATGGGTGCATTAATCATGGCCCACTCAGATGATAATGGACTAGTGTTGCCTCCGAAATTGGCTCCTATTCAGGTTGTCATTGTTCCTATTTACCGTAAGGATGAAGAATTGGAAAAAATAAAAGTTGTTGCCGAAGATATCAAATCAAAACTGATAGCTAAAGGAGTGGATGTTAAATTTGATTTTAGCGATAACAAAAAGCCAGGATGGAAATTTGCTGAGTATGAATTGAAAGGTGTTCCTGTTCGTCTGGCTATTGGACCAAGAGATATTGAAAATGGTACTGTGGAAATTGCCCGTCGTGATACACTATCTAAAGAAACAATTTCATTGGATGGCATCGATGAGCATATTGTAAACCTTTTGGATGAGATTCAGGAGAATATTTACAATAAAGCAATCGACTTCAGAACTGAAAATACAACTACAGTTGAATCGTACGATGAATTTAAGAAAGTATTGAACGAAAAAGGTGGATTTATTCTGGCTCACTGGGATGGTACTGAGGAAACAGAAAAACGTATTAAGGATGAAACAAAGGCAACCATCCGTTGTATTCCATTAGATCAGCCTGATGAAGAAGGTAAATGTATGGTAACAGGTAAACCTTCAACTAAAAGAGTTTTGTTTGCAAAAGCATATTAAGAGATTCATTTAAGTATATACAAAGGGAAATCATTTTGATTTCCCTTTTTTTTGGCTTTATTTATAGGGTTAATAAAAACAGCTGAATATGAGTCCAGATAATAAAATTCCCCAGGCTATTGTGCAATTGCTTAATTCTAAAGCAGTGGTTAAGCAAGATGTATATGCATCTACACACCGCTATTTCGAAATATTGAAAGATGTATTGAAAGAAGTTGTTGAAATATATAATCCGAAGGTTCAACCCAATGATCAGAGATTAGAGCTTGCTTATACCGATAAAGGTGAATTTGTAGTTCAACTTAAGGTGGCAGGCGATGTGCTGGTTTTTCATATGCATACCAATGCTTTTGTCTTTGATCGTGATCATGAAGTCTGGAAAAGTGAATACGTGACTAACAACTTAACGAATGCCTATTGTGGTGTAATTAATATTTATAATTTCTTACATGATTCATTTAGGTATAATCGGTTGAATGATTTGGGATATTTGATAGCAAGGGTATTTATTAATAAAGACGGACATTATTTTGTAGAAGGGAAAAGGCAGAAAGGAACCGGTATTAATCATTTTGGAACTTCGGTAATGAATGAAGAAAACTGGAAACAGATTGTTGAAACAGCTGTTTTATATGCATTGGAGTTTGACTTATTGGTGCCACCTTATGATGATATGAAGATTATTTCTTTGATGCAAATGACGGATGAGATGCTTAACTCAAGAATGAGAACCGGTAAACGCCTAGGTTTTATCTACAATTCAGATGATGTAAAACAGTAATAATAATATAAAATGAATAATTTATTAGATCGATTTTTAGGGTATGTTGAAATAGATACCCAATCGGATTCAGATACAGGATTAACCCCTTCAACACCAGGGCAAATGGTGTTTGCAGAGTTTTTAGCCGATGAGTTGCAATCTATTGGCTTAAGTGATGTGGAAGTGGATAATAATGGGTATGTTATGGCAACTTTGCCTGCAACAACAGATGATGATGTACCAGTTATTGGATTTATTGCACATATGGATACCAGTCCTGATTTTAGTGGCCGTCATGTAAAGCCTTGTGTGATTGCAAATTATCAGGGAGGAGACATTGTTTTAAATAAAGATAAAGAAATAGTATTAACGGTTTCAGACTTTCCTGAAGTTGAGAAATACATTGGTCAGGATCTGGTGGTTACAGATGGAACTACTTTGTTAGGTGCTGACGATAAGGCTGGCGTTGCAGAGATTGTTACTGCAATGGAATATCTTCTGGCGCATCCCGAAGTAAAGCATGGAAAGATTCGTATCTGTTTTACTCCGGATGAAGAGATTGGTGCAGGTGCTGATCATTTTGATGTCAAAAAATTCGGAGCAGAGTTTGCTTACACAATGGATGGATCGGAACTGGGAGAACTGGAGTTTGAGAATTTTAATGCTGCCTATGCTAAATTAACCATTAATGGTCGTATGGTGCATCCGGGGTATGCAAAGCGCAAAATGCGTAATTCAATACGTATTGCTAATCAGATTATGACCATGTTGCCTCGCCATGAAACGCCCGAACATACTGAGAGCTACGAGGGGTTCTATCATCTAATGTCGTTTAATGGAGATGTTGAAAAAACGGAGATGATGTATATTATCCGTGATTTTAAGAGAGATCGTTTTGAAGATCGTAAGAAAGAACTGGAGCATCTTATTCGAAAGGTTAATTCTGAGTATGGTGAAGGTACTGCCGATATTGAAATGAAGGATCAATATTATAATATGCGTGAAAAGGTTGAACCTGTTATGTATGTTGTAGATTTTGCCAAACAAGCCATGGAAGAAATTGGTATTGAGCCTAATGTTAAACCAATCAGAGGTGGAACAGATGGTGCTCGTTTGTCATATATGGGACTGCCAACTCCAAATATTTTCGCAGGTGGACATAACTTTCACGGACGTTTTGAATTCGTTCCAGTTCAAAGTATGATAAAAGCTACAGAGGTTATTGTTAAGATATCTGAATTAGTGGCAAAAAAATAAATGAAAAGTTGAACAACAGCATTTTTGTTTTGTTTGAGATAGTGGTTGAAGCATATTTATTTTTTGAGTTGCAGAAACTAAATAGAATTGACTCTAATTTGGATAAAATAATTAACTAACATTTAAACGTATAAAATTATGGCTGTATTAGTTGGAAAGAAAGCTCCTTCATTTAGTGCCAGCGCTGTTGTTAATGGTGGCGAGATTGTAGAAAACTTTTCTTTGGATCAATTTCTGGGTAAGAAATATGTAATTCTTTATTTCTATCCTGCAGATTTTACTTTTGTTTGTCCTACTGAAATCCTTGCTTTTCAGGATAAGATGGCTGAATTCGAAAGCCGAAATGTTGAGGTTGTCGGAGTATCGGTTGATTCTGAATTTTCACACTGGAAATGGTTACAAACAGAACTGAAAGATGGTGGTATTAAAGGTGTAAAATATCCTTTGGTAGCAGATAACAGCAAAACTATATCTGAAAATTATGATGTTTTGGCTGGTGAGTATGATTATAATGATGATGGTCAAATTGTGTTTAGCGGAACTCCAATGGCTTATCGTGGATTATTCTTAATTGATAAAGATGGAGTAGTTCGTCATCAGGTTGTGAATGATATGCCTTTAGGACGAAGTGTTGAAGAAGCTATTCGTATAGTGGATGCACTTCAGTTTTTCGAGGAAAATGGTGAAGTTTGTCCTGCAGACTGGCATAAAGGTGATAAAGGATTGAAAGCAACTCAGGAAGGAATTGCTGATTTTCTTGGAAGTAAATAGTTATATACCAGATATTTGTAAAAGCACCTCTAAAGAGGTGCTTTTTTTGTGTCTTACCTCGAAGGTTTTTTTTAAGGTTAGAAAAATGTACTTAAAAATAGAATGTTATAGATAAAAAAGTTAAAGGATATATTTCAAAAAATAAAATAAGTAGAATGACTTTGTAAAAAAAAATCCAAAAGATTTGTTGATAAAAATATATAAATGTAAATTTATCTTATTGAATTTGTGTTAATCTAGCTTTATGAGTCATCTAAATCTTGATACTGAGATTATTGGTCAGTTAGAGGGGGTTGAGAAGAAAAAGTATTTATTAAAAATACGTATTCTTAAGGCATTATATATTAATGGGCCACAACCTATTTCCTGGATATGTAAAGAAACAAGAGTTAGCTCTCCCAATGCAATGAGTGTCTTGAATGAGATGCTTGGTAGAAATATATTGGAAAAGAAAGGGTTTGGGAAGTCAATAGGCGGGAGGAAACCTGATTTATATGGTTTTGTTGCTGATAGTCTTTTTGTTGTGGCTGTTGAATTAAGTGTATACCAAATGCGTATAACAGTTTTTAATGCCATAAATAAACAAATTATCAAGGCAGATGAATATTCTATTTATCTGGATAATAGTGAGAGCACACTTGAATATATAATAGATAAGATTGACTCATTTATAGATAAAGTGAAAATTGACAGGAAAAAGTTACTGGGAATTGGAATAAGCATGCCTGGATTGATTGACTCTGTTAATGGAATAAATTATACTTTCTTAAATATAAATAACAGCTCTATCACAAAAATTATTGAAAAGAGAATTGGCAGACCAGTTTTTATTGAAAATGATGCTAAAGCAATGGCATTAGCTGAATTTGTTTTAGGAAAGGAAGATAATACGAATGATCTGCTTCTTTTATTTTTGGATATGGGAATTGGATTGGGTATGATTTTGAATGGTCAATTATATAGAGGAAGTTCGGGTTTTGCAGGTGAGTTTAGTCATATTCCAATTGTTGATAATGGTAAATTATGTGGTTGTGGCAAAATCGGTTGTCTGCAAACAGTTGCTTCCGGGATTAATGTTCTTTCCATGATTGAAGAAGGTGTTGAAAAAGGCATTACCTCAGTTCAATTGGATGAAAATGATAAAAAACTGAAATATAAGGAATTAGAAAAAGTTATCAATGCAGCAATTGAAGGAGATCAATATGCAATAAAAATTCTGGATGAAACCGGTAAAAACCTTGGAAAAGGGATATCAACACTGATACAATTATTTAATCCTGAGTATATTATTCTAAGTGGTGTTTTATCTGAATCAGGTGATTTAATAACCAACTCAATTAAGCAAGGAATCAATACTCATACAATGAAGCAAATCAGAGAAAATACTAAAATAAAAATTAGTGAATTTGGAAAGGATTTAGCTCTTTATGGTGCTTTAGCAATAGTGATGCAGAATATATTCGAAGAATACTTTAATTAGAATATATAAACAGAGTTAATTTAACATTATAATTTGTAACATATTGGTATATATGAAGATATATTGACTTTTTAACGAAGGTGAGTTAAATTTATGTTTTTCTTTCACAAGCTTTTATTTTTATGTAAATTTATGTATAAAAATGTTATAAAAATAAAAAAAGAATGTGCGCAGAATTAGAAGTTCAATCTCAATAAAACTATAATTATAGATCAGTAAATGTGAATATTACAAAAACAGGAGAATGTTGACGCATCCTCCTGCTAAGATATAAACATCCAATTCGCAGTTGGATATTTGTTAACCTTCAATACAAAATTATGAAAAAAAATGCAGAAAGTTTCTGTGTAGGGAGTCATAGTGCTTCCTCTAATAAAACAATAGGGATTTTTCTACTTTTCTTATTGTTTGTTTGGTCAGGCTTCGGGCCTCTCATGGCAAATTCCTCTAATTCACTTCAACAAGGCTTTAAAATAACCGGTAAGGTTATAGATTCTAATGGCAGCCCATTACCAGGAGTGAATGTTTTTGAGCAGAATAATCCTACTCATGGTGTGATTACCGGAGTAGATGGAACCTATTCCATTGAAGTTGATTCTTCGGATGATATCCTGGTTTTTTCATTCATTGGATTTGATACTCAACAAATAGCAGTTGACGGAAAGAGTACTATTGATGTTATCCTGATTGAAGAAATCACCGATTTAGATGAGGTGGTTGTAACAGCCTTAGGTATAAAAAAGGAACGTAAAGCCCTTGGTTATGCAATGAGTTCAATAAAGTCGGATGAATTGGTTAAAAGTGGTGTTCCTGTCAATCCTCTATCTTCATTATATGGAAAGGCCGCAGGTGTGAAAATTTCGAGCACAGCCAATGGACCTACAGGTGGTATGATAATCAACATCAGAAACTCAGTTTCTTTAACAGAGCAATCTTCAACTCGACCTCTCTTTGTTGTGGACGGTATTCCAATCTTTGATGAAAATACCAGTATGAACCGAAACGATAGAGATGGTAGGGATAGAGGTACAGGTATTAATGATATAAATGCTGAAGATATTGAGTCTGTTGAGATACTAAAAGGGGCAAAAGCATCTGTATTATATGGTCATGCTGGTGCTAATGGAGTAGTCTTAATTACCACGAAATCAGGGAAAAGTAAAAAAGGCTTTGGTGTGGATGTATCATCCAGTTATACCTGGGATAATACTGCCTATGTGCCAGAACTTCAGAATGAGTTTGGAACAGGTAATACCCTGGGTTATTCAGGTATGGATCCTGACTTAACAGATGAAGACGGTTTTAGGTATGAAATGATTGATGGTGTGAAGACTCCCGTTTACTGGGGTTCCGGAGGAGCTGCTGGTTGGGGGCCAAAGATGGATGGTCGCCAGATTCTATGGTGGGATGGAGAGATGCGTCCATATTCTCCACAACCAGATAATTATAGAGATTTGTTTAGAACAGGGCATTTAATGACCAATAGTGTTGCTCTTTCTAATGCCGGTGAATTAGGTAGTTTTCGTTTTTCATATACCAATAAAGATTATACCAGTACTATAATTGGAGCTGATCAACAAAACCATACTATAAGTTTTAATGGAAATATTAATGTTTCAGACAAAATAACATTGGGTTACATAAGTAACTATTTCTATACCTTTAACCATAATGCACCTTATCGAATGCAAGATGAGTTGGTGACTTATGGTGTACATAGGGATATGAAACCTGAGTTATGGAAACAAAATATTTTTGATGAGACAGGTGTGTATTGGTACTTTAGAAGTAAAGAACGGTCTGAAGCTGCTGGTCAACAAGCTGGACAGATTGGGGCTAATTATTTCTGGAATCAGACACAAAACGCCTTTGATGAAGAGCGTCATCACTTTATTCAATCAGCCAACTTGAATATTGAGTTTACAAATTGGCTTTCTCTTGCTGTTAGATCAGGTTTTGATATGACTCGCAAATTAAACGAGGTAAAAAAGAAAGTAATCGAACCTTTAAGTGATGATCACACTCAGGGATATTATTCAGTAGCTGAAAGAAATATTTTAAAACTGAATAATCAGGCTCTTTTGAATTTTGATAGAAAAATAAATGAAGACTTTAGGTTATCAGGCTTTGTTGGTGGTGTTTATGAGTACAGCTCAGATCGAAGTTTAAAATCTTTAACGCAGGAATTTTTGGTTGAGAATTTCTTTTCTTTAAGTAATTCAAGAAAGGATGTAAAATCTGAGGGATCAGGCGGTAGAAGCTTTTATAAATTGTTTGGTCTATTAGGATCAGCTCAAATAACATTTAGAGATTATTTATACCTTGAATTGCAGGGAAGAAATGACTGGTCAAGTATATTGCCACCAGCCAATAATAGCTATTTCTATCCTGGAGCAAGTTTATCCTGGATTATTAGTGAATCAATGAGCTTGCCTGATATTATTAAATATGCTAAGATTCGTGCTTCATTCGCTGATGTAGGAAGACCTGGACCTGTTTATTTCGGTAATTTTAATTTCGACTTAAATAGCTATAGTGGTACACCGTATATTATAGCTTCAAGTAATATGCCTCCTGTAGATTTCGATAAAGCCATAGCTGAAGGAACATTTCCAGAAGAAAACCTGAAACCTGAAAGAAAAAGAGAGATTGAATTTGGATTTGAAACCAGCTTATTTCAACAAAATCGTTTAGGAATTGATTTTTCATGGTTTAAGGCGAATACTTATGATCAGATAATGGCTCTTCCGGTTCCTGCATCTTCAGGAGTTGCTAATATTATAACCAATGCCGGTGATATTCAGAATTCGGGTGTTGAATTGCAATTAACAGGAAAACCTGTGATTACAAATAATTTTGCATGGAATATGACATTGAACTTGTCAAAGTATAAAACTGAAATTAAAAAACTTTCAGATGGTATTGATATTTATGCAATGTGGGGAGTTACAGGAGCAAGCAGAGAAGCTCGTGTTGGAGGAGAATATGGTGAATACTACATTAATCCATGGTTAAGAGACGAAGATGGAAATTTGGTTGTTGGCTCGAATGGGGTTTATGAGTTTGATACTGAGAATCAAAAGAAAGTGGGTAAAGAACTGCCGGATATACTGGGTGGGTTTAATACAAATTTCACATATAAAGGTATTTACCTTGATTTTGATTTTGACTTCCAGTTTGGAGGTACTTTAATTTCACAAACAAATATGTATTTACGTGGTAATGGTACGGGTATTGAATCATTGAAATACAGGGATCAAGCTCGCGGAGGATTACCTTATTATATTGATGAAAATGATGCAAAACATCTGTTGGATTCTCATAATGCAGCTACTCCTTCTGATTCGAAATATGGCTGGATTTTCCATGATGGAGTTATTCTTCCAGGAGTGAAAGGAGATGGAACTACCAATGATATTCTGATAAATGCACAGCAATATTACGACAGAACCTATTGGCAAGGTTATATGGATATTACTGAGGATGTTGTTTTTAAAAGTGATTATTTAGCCTTACGTCGTATAACTTTAGCATATGAACTTCCTAAAACAATGTTAGATAAAACATTCTTCAATAAGGTTAGACTTGCTGTATTTGGAACCAATATAGCTTATTTGTATAAAGATATTCCAAACGTTACTCCAGAGTCATTTGCAGGAACTAATGAGTTTACTGAATATTCAGGATTGCCAGGTGTGAGAAGCTTTGGTTTTGAAGTTAAATTAGGTTTCTAAAATTGATTGTTATGAAAAATAAAAATATAAAATACTTGTTTCATATACCCGCTTTCATTTTTGTAGCAGGTCTATTAATTGGATTCTCATCTTGTGAGGATGAATTGGAAAAAAATTTCTATAATCCTGATAAGGTGACATCAGCCGATTTTGCTATGTTATTCACAGGAGCATTGCAGCCTACTGAATTGTTTCGACTGGAATATGGACCCGGTTATCATCAATCAAGGGCATTCAATAGATTGTTTGGTTTAGGAACCTTTCCTTATGCTGGTTTTAATTCAATGGAAGCAAATTCTTATGCATTATGGACAGGTTGGTCAGGGGCAACATTAAGGAATACTCAGTTCAATAAGACGTATATTGATTTCAATAAGAATATTCCAATTATGAATTTGCTTTTAAATAATTTACCAGAGGCAGAAAAAGAAGACTATTCTATTTATGTTAATTGTATAAATGTTGTAAAGGCTTATATGTTTCAACGACTGACAGATATCTATGATGATGTGCCTTTTAGTGAGGCAAATGGCGCATATCAAAAGCAGTTCTGGGCTAAATACGATTCTCAGGAAGAAATTTATACAACTTTGTTGGCATCATTAGATGAAATTCAGGAAGCATTGGATGGCTATGAATTGAACACTTCAATAGCACATGAAAAATTTAGAAATCATGATATATTAAATAACGGAGATGTGCAGAAGTGGAGAAAATTTGCTAATTCTTTGCGATTACGTATGGCAATGAGAATGTCAATTGTAGCTCCTGCAAAATCAAAAGAAATAATTGGAGAGATTATTAGTAATGATTTACCTGTTGTTAGTGATGGTGCAGATTTAATTGGTCTGGCAGAAACAGATTATGCGCATGTTATGGAATGGTATTGGCCAAGAGCAATGTCAGAAATGTGGTATAATTTTCATGCACCACGCTTTATGATGCAGGATATATTTGGTTATACAAGTCCTGATGTACCTACTGATCAGATTGACCCACGTATGTACGTTGTATTTCAACCTAATGAATTTGGTGATTATGTAGGTTGCGAGAGTTGGGGTACTGATCAGTTTGATAAGATACAGATAGATATGGAAGCTTTAGGTTATGATCAGGATAGAATTAATACAGCTAAAGATTGGAACTATGATGACCATCTGCATCCATATTTTTCTTTCTACAATAAAAAAACATATTTTAATTTTGATATGAAATATCCTGCTTTCAGTCCAACAGAAACGCATTTGCTCTTAGCAGAAGCTGCTGTTCGTTTTCCTGATATTGCAGGTTCCATTGATGCAGCTAATGAGTATAGAACTGCTATTAGTCAATCAATAGATTGGTATTATCAGGTAAATAGTAGTAATACATTTAATACAACATCAACTCCTGCTATTCCTGAAGCTTTGATTGAAGGATCGCAACCTGTAAAGCCAGATGCTTCTGTAATAGATGCATTTCTTGATAATAAAGTGGCAGCATTCAATGCAATGAGTGATTATGATAAAATCAAAGAGATTTTTTATCAAAAAATGGCTCATTTGAACATATTGAACTATTGGGAAATATGGAGTGAAACCAGAAGATTACAAAAGGATTATGGCATTCTAACTCCAACATCGGATATTTTTATTTGGATGGAACGTTTTTATTATCCAAGTGATGAAGAAACAACTAATCCGGACAATTTCCAGGCAGTGGCTGGTAAAAATGATCACGATACTCCTGTCTGGTGGACAGGCAGAACAAAAAATTAATAGGATAAGCACCTCGAGAGAGGTGCTTTTTTTATTTCATTAAGTTGATTGAATCGCTGGCTAAATATTTATTATTTTTGCAGAATGCGAAAATTCCTCGAAATACATCCGCAGGATGATTTAGAATTTAAACAACTGATATGTCAGGCTACCCGAAATGAAGGTGCAGGTGTGATATTGGACAGTAACGGTTTTGAATCATCAGAGGTGGTTAAAGCATCACGTCATTACGATTTTGTCGCTGGATTGCAGAGTGTGGGTGATTGTAGTAATGATTTGACTCAGGTTCAGTTATTTCATAATAAATATAAGGATTGGATGTTGGGTTTTTTATCGTATGATGTTAAGAATCAATTAGAGGATTTAAGTTCAGGTCATACTGATAAAATTGAATTGCCCGAAGTTTATTTTTTTCGTCCCCGATATTTGTTTTTGTATGATAAAAAAGACTGGAAAGTTGGATATTTGACTGAATACGATGATGAAGATTCTGTTCGAGAATTTATCAATGATCTGAAATATTGTGACGACTCGGAAGTTGAATATAGTGAAGTGAAATTAAATCATCAGGTTTCGCATAATGAGTACCTAAATGCAATTGAAAAGATACAATGGCATATTCAACGAGGTGATGTGTATGAATTAAATTATTGCATGGAGTTTTTTGTGAATGATATTCAAATCACACCTCAATGTGTTTATCATCGTTTAAAAGAGGTATCGCCAACTCCCTTTTCATCATTTGTGAAATACCATGATAAATATGTTATGGGAGCATCACCTGAAAGATACCTGAAAAAAGAAGGGAACCGATTGGTATCTCAACCCATAAAAGGAACATCACCCCGCGATAACAATCCGTTTATTGATAAAGCAAACAAAGAATATTTGTTAAAGTCGGAAAAGGAGAGAGCCGAAAATATAATGATTTGCGATTTGGTTCGAAATGATCTTTCAAGAGTGGCTGCCCTGGGATCGGTAAATGTGGATGAATTATGCGGAATTTATTCATTTAAGCAGGTTCATCAAATGATTTCAACCGTATCGGCAGAGTTACGTGAAGATGCTACCTGGATGGATGCAATTAAGGCTTCATTCCCAATGGGATCGATGACAGGTGCACCTAAAATAAATGCCATGAAACTGATTGAGGAGTTTGAACAAACCAGACGTGGATTATATAGCGGATCGGTTGGTTATGTGACTCCTGAGGGTGATTTTGATTTTAATGTGGTGATTCGGAGTGTTTTGTACAATGCTAAACGAAGATATATGTCCTTCATGGTGGGTGGTGCCATTACCGGGCAATCGGATGCTCAGCGTGAATACGACGAGTGTTTGTTAAAAGCTTCTGCCATTATGAAAGTATTTAATATTGAAAAGTAATGACTGAGCTCACTCCTCAAAATGTTCTTAAAATTCTACACGATAAATGTGGGTTCAAAACCAATGAAGCTATTCTGGTGGCTGTAAGTGGTGGAGCGGATTCGATGGCCTTATTGCATTTGCTAACGAATAGACGAATCAATATTTGTGCAGCGCATTGTAATTTTAACCTTAGAGGAAAGGAGTCGGATGGCGATCAATTGTTAGTTGAGAATTATTGCAAGGAGAACAATATAGAGCTTCATTGTAAAAGTTTCAATATTATTGAATATGCCCGGGATCATAAGTTATCCATTGAAATGGCGGCCCGTGAATTGCGTTATGAATGGTTTAATCAGCTCATGGAACAAGAACAGCTGGAAGCATTGGTAACCGGACATCACGGTAATGACTCAATTGAAACATTTTTTTTAAATCTGGTAAGAGGAACAGGGGTGAAGGGGCTTTCCGGAATTCAATACAAAAACGGAAAGGTATTGCGACCTTTACTTGATTTTTCAAGTCAGCAGATCGAAGAGTATTGTAATATTCATCAGATACCGTTTCGTTACGACAGTTCTAATTCTGATGTTAAATATCTCAGAAATAAAATCAGGCACGAAGTAATTCCGGTACTGGAGCAAATGAATCCATCCTTCTTTTCAACAATGCTGAATAATATGGAACATATCCATGAAGCTGAATTATTGTTGGAAGAAGTGGTAGAGCAGTTTCGTGAAGAGGTTTTGGTTGATGAACATGATAAGGTTTTGATACCAATATCTAAACTGAATCTATATGCACAAAAGAAAACCATTCTTTTTGAAGTGATACGGCCCTATGGTTTTAATGCGTCTGTTACTGATGATGTGGTTCAGCATTTAGATGGTTTGAGTGGTAAGCAGTTCTTTAGCGAAACGCACCGATTGATTAAAGATCGCCATAACTTATTAATCATGCCTCGCGAAGAAGTTGCAACCGATCATTTTTGGCTGGAGGAAAAACAGATACAATCACCGGTAAAAGTTGAGGCAAAGATTTATCCGAAACCTTCTGATTTTAGTTTTTCAAAAGATCCGAATTTGATTCATCTTGATGCAGACCTGGTTGATTTACCTTTGTTATTTCGTAAATGGCAGGAAGGCGATCGTTTTATGCCTTTGGGTATGACTCAATTTAAAAAGGTGAGTGATTTTTTTATCGATAGCAAATTTTCAATTGTAGATAAAGAGCAAACCTGGTTGGCCATATCTGGAGAAGATATTATTTGGATTGCCGGCCATCGTATTGATGATCGTTTTAAGATTACAAATCGTACTAAATTCGTTTTAGAGGTTAAATTAGGTTGATAAGAGATATTTCTTCGAGATTATAAAATTCCACCTCCGATTAATTTATCATCCTGATAAAAAACAATGGATTGCCCGGGTGTAACAGCCCACACATTTTCGTTAAACTGAACATCTAATCCTTCATTGCAAAATGCAATTGTTCCCTGATAACCCGGTACACTATCATAACCTCTAACCCTTATAAATACTTCTCTGTCTTGCCAAAGTGTGGAGTTTGGCGTAAGTGAGTATTCTTTTAAAACCAGGTTGTTTGTATATAAATCATCTCTGGATCCTGCTATCAGGGCTTTTTTTACCGGATCAATTTTAACTACACATTTACCATTTGCAACACCTTCAATTCCTCTGCGCTGCCCAATGGTATAAAACGGAAACCCATCATGATGACCCAAGGTTTTGTTGTTAAGGTCAAGTACGGGCCCGGGTTGAAACGAGGGGTGATCTTCTTTTAGCAGTTTCTTTAGGTATTCGCGATAATCGGTACCTGCCAGAAAACAAACTCCCATGCTTTCTTTTTTATCAGCTATATTCTGATATCCCAATTCTGAAGCCAAGTCTCGCACTTCGCTCTTTTTTAATTGTCCAAGTGGAAAAATGGCTTTTGAAAGTACTTCCTGACTGAGATTCCATAGAAAATATGACTGATCCTTATTTGAATCGATACCTTTTTGTATATAAAAATGATTGTTTTCCTGTATAACCCGAACATAATGACCGGTGGCAATATAATCACAATTGAGTTTTGTGGCTAATTCAAGTAAATATTTCCATTTGATGGTTTGGTTGCAATAAACACAAGGGTTTGGAGTGCGGCCGTTAAGGTATTCATCAGCAAAGTAGTGAATGACTTCTTTCTTAAAGTCATCTCTGCAGTCAATCAGATGATGTTCAATATTAAGTGACTGAGCCAGTTTCTGAGCATCCAAAATATTTTTGTCGTCTGCTTCGGTATGTGTCTGCAGGGTTGCACCTATTACTTCATATCCTTGTCGAAGTAATAAAACTGCCGACATTGAACTGTCCATTCCACCACTCATTCCTAAGATCACTCGCTTATTCATCCCTCAAATTTGATGGCTAATATAGTAAAATAGTCAGTAGTCAGAAGCTTTGAGATTGAGACCCGAAGATGGATTCAGATTCAATGTGAATGATAAAATAAGCGACTGATACTGATTGAAGAATTAAATCATTTGTTGTAGTCAAGATTTTATTGAAAAAGTTAAAGTTATTTCAGGCTGTTTTCTCACTTTTGCACCCACAATGAAAGTAGATAAGGTAAAAGGACATATGGCAATGATTGTTGCTAATATGGCATGGGGGCTGATGTCGCCATTTGTGAAGTCGGTTGTGGTGAATAGTAATATTGATGCCTGGACAATTGTTGCTTATAGGGTAATTGGTGCTACATTGGCGTTCTGGACGGCTTCACTTTTTATTCCCAAAGAACGGATTCCGTTTAAAGATTTGAAATGGTTGGTTTTAGGAGCATTGTTTGGGATTATATTAAATCAAGGTGTGTTTGTGTTGGGAGTTTCCTATACTTCACCTATTAATGCTTCAATTGTAACAACCACTTTACCCATAATTGCAATGATTATTTCGGCTTTTTATTTGAAAGAGCCTGTTACCTGGAAAAAGATTGGTGGAATTATTATTGGTGCAACAGGCGCCATTGTTATCATTTTAAACAGTTCGTCAGGTAAAAATTTTGGAGAACTGGGGATGAAGGGAATTCTACTTTGTTTTGCAGCCCAGTTTAGTTATGCCATTTATTTTGTGTTTTTTAAGAAGATTATCAGTCGATATCATTCCATTACCATTATGAAATGGATGTTTCTGTTCAGCTCCTTTATTTATCTGCCATTAACATGGTCGAACATTACAACCATTGACTATACTAATATGCCTGTTTCTGTTATAGGTCAAATTGGTTTTATTGTGTTAGGATCTACCTTCTTTTCGTATATGATGATACCTATAGCTCAAAAATATCTTCGGCCAACTGTGGCAACTATGTATAACAATGTTCAGCCTGTAGTAGCTGCCGTTGCTGCGGTTTTTATGCAAATCGATAGTTTTGGCTGGCCAAAAGTGTTTGCTATACTTTTAGTTTTTAGCGGTGTATATTTGGTTACTACCAGTAAGGCTAAAGAGGATATTGCAAAAGATAAAGCAGGCTAGAAACAGCTATTGATTTGTTGATTATTATTTGATAAAACTGCTTTATCTTATTGTAATGTTTTTGTTCTTTATTAATACGTTTTTCTTTTTATCATTTTAGCTGAAATAATTTTCACATCATTGATTGGTTTATCTTGATGATCAGTTTCAACTCTGGCAATGCTATCCACTATATCCATACCTTTAACCACTTGTCCAAAAACAGTATAGTTTTGATCAAGATGAGCAGCACCACCAATGGTTTTGTATATCTCACGATGTGATTCAGGAAAACGGTAATGTTCCATTATCTGTAGTTCGGTTTGAGCTAAAGAGTCAAACTTATTCTTCAATTGATTAATGGAATCTTCCATTATTTTTAATGATAGACTGTCTGTATCATTCTCCGATGTTTGAATTGCCTCCAATTTGTTTGTCAAATTTAATAGTTTATCAAACTCTGTTTTGTGCTCAGGTTTATTAATCACATTATTATATGCCAACCAGTTATTGATGCGTTTTTCAGCAATTGCCAATGTACTGTCATTATAGATCTTGCCTTGAATAATTGTAAATTGAGTTCCATCTGAAGATCTGTCCGGGTTTTGATCATCTCCCATACGCGCAGCATTTATAGATCCTCGTTTATGAAGCAGGTTTGATTTGATTTCAGCATCAATCATATAAGATGGTTCTGAAGTGCTATCCTGAATTTTTGATTCTGGATATTTAGTGGCCATATCTCCGGTTTGAATAAGAAAGTTTTCAATAACACGATGAAATGACACATTATTATAAGCCTTTTGATTTACCAGCTTAATAAAGTTGTTTCGATGCTTTGGCGTTTCATCAGATAATCTGAATATTATTGTTCCATAATCAGTTATTAGTTCAACATCTTTTGATAAATCACTTTTCATTACACCCTTTTCAATCTCCATATCACATCCTGAAAAGAACAAAATACAGCACCCAATAAATATTGTTGGAACTAATTTCATAATTATGATTTTAAAATTTAACTATTGTTTTCATCATGTAAAGAAAAACCAAAATGCCTTAAATTTAGAGGTTGATTTATATAAATAATTTATAAATCTATGAATAAGGGGTGTTTTTTGTGCATTAGGGTAATTCCTAATAAAAATGGGACAGTGGTTTTTGTTGTTGCTACTTTCTTTTGGAGATTGACTAAATGTTGGTATGAGCAAATTCAGTAATACTTTGATTTAGTGATGTGTATTTATTATTTAAATTCTTCAACCAGTTTCTTTCTTATTCATTTTGCTTATAAACTCTACTTTTGTGGTTGTTTTAATAAACTCCTGGTTAACCAATAAATCCTGTCCGTACTTTTGCCATCTGTCAGCAAATTTTCTATATCGGCTGCAAGGGTACGATTTACATTGATGGCAAAATTCTAATCCTTTCTTTTCTATGCAACAAACATAAATTCCTTTACATTTTCTTGTCTTACAACCTTTTTCAGCTCCTTCACAACGATTCTTTTCTCTTGTATAATTCGGACAGCCTCCACAATAAATTCCGCAAGGTGGAATAAATCCGTTATATGGCAAGATTTTGTTTACCATCGTTTTAATTTACTTCAAACCTTTCTTATAATTAACAACCTCTTTTAAATCGTTAATCTGGTTTTGTTGGTCGATATCAATAATCAGAGGGATTAGTTTTCCAATAGGTGATGCCAGTTCAAATTCCTTTTTTATTTTTTCATCAATATTTAATTCTTAAACCCCTAATCGTGTTTTCTCTGTGAAATAAAAACCAGTTTTTATATAGTTCTCCCAAACAGAAAGCCAAAGAATAGTTTTTTTCTTGTAAACGATTTTACATAACCATGCATTACCATCTTTGTAATATCGCCATTGAGGTTCCAGACTATATTCATTAGTAAAAATCTTAATTAATTTTTGATAGATACTGAAACGTTCTTTACCAAGGGCGTTTTCGAGCACAGCATCAGTAGGCTCTATGTCTTTGTCACGTAATAATATCGTTTCGTTGTTTGATTCCATAAAATCCAGATTTTCATTGTATTCATTTTTTACTATGTTATCTCCAAAATGTTCGTTAAGGCACATAGTTTACAAAAGTTAAAGATTCAGAAGAAACCGTCAAATCGCAGATTTGGCGGAGCTGATTAAATGCTCTGAAGCTTCGTAAACCACTTATGTTGTATACACATCCTAAGTTGTATGCCGTTTTTAGAAGTTGTACTGAATCATAGCTTTCATAAAAAAAGGAGTCCCGGGTATAAAATGTATTTCTTCTACTGACTCTTTCTCAAATTGCAACCTTGTCTCAGTTGCAAACTGCGTTTCGTTCCATTCGGTATTAAAAAGGTTCTGTATTTGTACTCCTAAGTTCATCTTCCTCCATTTATAGCCTGTATTCAAATCGGTGACGGTATATCCTTTGGCTACTATGGAGTTATCTTCATTGGCAGGACGATTGTCTAAATGACGGACATTTATACTCCCATAAAGCCCTGATTTAAAAATAAAGTTAAGACCACTCACTAATGTAAAATCTGGAGCTAAAGGAATATAGTCTTCCCCTTGCGGTTCATCAATTGCCCGGGCATAAGCATAATTGGCATCCACATTCCAAAACAACCATTGAAAGGGCTGATACCGATAACTTAAATCTATTCCTTGTCGTCTTGTTTTTCCACTTGGTTCAACAATTCCTGCATCACCCACATACACAAATTCTTGCTCTAAATACAAATACCAATAGGCCATATTTAATAACATTTGTGGGGTTGGTTTCCAAATATACCCTATATCAAATCCATAGGCGGCAGGTAATATTTCTTTACCGTTTTCCACTACCACAACCCGCGTGTCGTTTGAGTGAAAGCCTTTTCCTGTTTTTAAATACAACTGTAATTCGTGGCTAGGATTATAAAGGATGTTGAATTTCGGACTGACAATGGTTTTTGTCGCTTCTTGTGTCATATAGGTTGAAAGCAACTTGTCGTTGTATTGAAAATCAAAATAATCGAATCGTAATGATGGGCTGAAAATCCATTTATTTATTTCGATGCTTGTACCAATATACGCAGCTAAATTAGTTTCATTAATATCTCCCAGTTTAATTTGTTCTAAAGTTTCAATTCTGTTTATGGTATGCGATAATTCAGAATTATGAGTTTGGTCGTTGCGCAAACTTATTCCAACCTGCCAACTTCCTTTTATATTCCCGTTTGTAAATGATTTATCATACTCAGAGTTTAGCCCGTAAATAATCCGATTTTCTTTTTGCCTGATTTGGTCGCCATTAATAGAATCTTCCAGAAAAAAAGTAAAGTTGGAATAGAGTTCAAAATCGTACTGACTAAGGTATACTTTGCTTTTAATGGATGAATTTTTATCAATTCTTTTGTCATAACTCACCAATAGATTACTACGCGAAGTAGAACCACCTTCTGTATCATCAATAGAACCAAAACGTGAAATCAAGCCGCTATCAACTGCCCGCTGCGGTATCTGTCCCGATGCATCCCATTTACTATCAAAATAAGAAGCTGTTATACCCAATTTATCCTGATTGTTTATTCTGCCAGTATACTTTCCAAAGAGATTAATTCTATTGAAGTTTTGGGGACTATCGAAATAGCCATCGGTCGATAAAAATTCGGTGGCTACGTATGCATTTTGCGTGTTACTTTCTACCAGATTGAACATTCCCAGCATTCTGTAGGTATCAAACTGTCCTGCTTCCAGTTTAACGGAACTGTTTTCCATTTTTTGTTTTGTTGAAAAATCTACATATCCGGCTGTATTAAAATTACCTTTGCTTTCGTAATATGGTCCTTTACCAAAGTCTATTTTATCAATAGTTTCGGGTATAACGAAATGCAAATCGGCATAACCTTGTCCGTGGGCGTGCGAAACCATATTTACAGGTAGTCCATCGACTGTAACATTCACATCCGTACCATGGTCAATGTCAAAACCTCTTAAAAACATTTGCTCTGCCTTTCCTCCTCCTGCATGTTGCCCGATAAACAAACCTGGTACTTTTCTCAGGATGTATTGCGACGAGTTTACCGGGTTTGTTTGAATATCAATATCTGTAATAACATGAAGCGCATTAATATTCGGAGAAATAATCACTTCTGTCAGGTTTATCGCCTTCGTATGTAATAAAACATTTAAAGGTGTCTGTAAGTCCGATATCACTATGAACTTGCTTTGATAGCTGATATGAAAAAACTGCAAGGTATCTCCGATAGCTACACTCTCAAAAACAAACTTACCCTGTTCGTCTGTATGAGTATGTTGATTGTTTGTTTTATTCAAAACACTGACATACTGAATAGGATTTTGGTTTTCATCTACAACAATTCCTTTTAATGCTTGTGCAAATGATGAAACATTCATTAAAGTTAAAATGAGTGTCAAAATTTTTAATTTCATCTGTTATCGCTTCAAATAATTTATTTCTCGGTTCTTTTTTTACGTTTGCTGGATGAAGTCGTGGCGCTTTAGTCGTGGTGTCGTGTCACCCGATAGGGGGACTAAGATGGTAGACTAAGGTGTCACGACGAGCAAA
>NZ_JBNGOX010000064.1:0-23105 GCF_050589785.1 Carboxylicivirga caseinilyticus
CTAAATCCCCTGAAGGGGACTTAAGCCTCCCTTTTAGGGGAGGTTTGGTGGGGTATAATGAAAGTAAAGTTACAATTTGAAAGATTCCTTATTTGTACAATCACTTTTTGGACACCCTCTTTTTACCAATTATTACAACTCTATTTCAAGTTTTCTTTAAAGAATTTCTCTAATTTATCAAATGGAATAACATCCACTTTATCATACAGATCGGTATGCACTGCACCCGGGATAATCATTAATTCTTTAGGTTCGTTTGCTGCTTTATAAGCATCTTCGCTGAAATAACGAGAGTGTGCATTCTCACCGGCAATAATTAATATCGGACGAGGAGTAATCTCATTGATGTAAGTCAACAAGGGCATATTCATAAATGATAATGCGTTTGTTGCTGTCCATGATCCGTTTGAGTTGATTGAACGTGGGTGGAAACCTCTTTCAGTCTTATAGTAATTAACATAGCCCTGAACAAACTCTGGTTCTTCACCTGTTAGTTGTTCTGGTTCAGGCAAACCGGCTGTACCATAAGCCGGTGCACCAGCTTCAGCATCCTTCCAGCGTTGCTCACCTAATTGTTTTAGCATACCATCGCGTTGTTCGGCTGTCATACTATCGAAATAACCTTTTGCAGTTACGCGCGACATGTCGTACATACTTGCAACAGCAATTGCTTTAACACGTTTATCTGCAGCCGTAGCATTTAAGCCCATACCACCAAAACCACAAATACCCATGATTCCCACTTTTTCTCTGTCAACAAATGTTTGTATTCCCAGAAAGTCAATGGCAGCACTAAAATCTTCCGTATTAATATCAGGAGAGGCAACATTGCGAGGTTCACCTCCACTCTCACCCGTGAATGAAGGATCGAATGCTACAACAGCAAATCCACGCTGAGCCAATTCATTGGCATACAAACCTGAAGATTGTTCCTTTACGGCTCCATAAGGTCCGCTAACTGCAATAGCTGCTAATTTTTCTTCTCCTCTGTTTTTAGGCAGATATAAATCACCTGTTAATGTAATTCCGTAACGGTTTTTAAAAGTTACTTTTTCTCTTGTGACTTTATCGCTTAATTCAAATGTATAGTGTTCTTCCTGTTGTTTCATTTTTTCTTTCTTTTTAGCTTCTGCTGTATTAGGGAAAGCCTGAGTCATTAATAATACGACTCCGGCAATCATTGATATTGTTTTTACTTTATTCATCTTTTTAGTATTTACTTTTTACAATTTATTGTACTCCTCATCCGTGACAGGTCCATTCCACTCTGTTGTAGAACCTTCAACCGGCACTGACAGAGCTACGTGTGCAAACCAACTGTCTTTTGCTGCACCATGCCAGTGGTTTACACCAACAGGAATATTTACAACATCACCCGGATTTAATTTCAGTGCTGGTTTTCCTTCTTCCTGGTACCAGCCAGTTCCGGCAGTACATAATAAGATCTGTCCGCCCCCCTGGTGAACATGCCAGTTATTGCGACAGCCAGGTTCAAAAGTCACGTTAAATGAAGGTACCCCTTCAAGTGTCAGTATCGATATATAACTTTGTCCAATAAAATACTGAGCATAGGCATCATTCTTTTGTCCCAATGAGAATGGTTGTTTAAATTCACTCATCTTATAATCTCCTCTATTTTTAAATTTTTACTTGTTTTCTGGTATCATTTCATTGATGCAGGCTAATGCATTTAAGGTGCGCGGAAAACCCATGTATGGCAAACACTGTGTTACAGCCTCCAGCAAGATATCTTTGGTATTACCTACCTTTACATTTCCCATCACGTGCGATTTTACCTGATTTTCGCATCCCCCCAAAGCACTAAGAATACATAAGGTTAACAGCTCTCGGGTTTTCAGGTCTAACGTGCCACGGGTATAAACATCACCAAAACAGAAGGCTGATAAATAGTTTTGTATGTGCTTTTGATTCTTAGGTGCACCCTGATGCATCTTATCAATCACCTCTCCAAAAATCTCTTTCTGCACCTTTAAACCCTCATCAAAACGTGTTGCTTCAGTTACTGTCTTCTGACTTTCAACCGGAAGTGAAATCCCTGCCTGTTTAAACACCTCGTTGGCTTTATTAATAGCATTTAGCGTTTTAGGAAAACCTAAATATGGTGTACATTGGTAAATAGCTTCTTTTATCTCAACAGGGCTAACACCAATATTTAAGGCACCAAAAACATGTGCCTGCAATTGATCTAAAGTTTGATTGGTTGTTAATACCACAAGGGTTATTAACTCTCTTAGTTTATCACTTAATGAACCATGATAAAATACCTCACCGAAGATGAAACGATTTAACATTTCCTGCAGATCAGGATCCGTTTCGGCTAATGGTCCTGAATGACCACCAAACAACTCCTTAAATTTCTTTTCACTTAATTCTACTCGATTCATAACTAATTACATTTTTATTGGGATGAACCAATTACAATGCAAATGTCATTCATCTGGCACAAATAAAATTACCCCGATAACGGATTCAGTTACCCATATTACTGAATCGATTATCGGGGTATTGTATTGTTAAGAATTACCTTAGCTTATGCTACTTATTGGTGATGCGTTTACTGAATACAAAATATAACAAAACAAATATTGCACAACATAAACCCAGAATAGTAAAACTTTCATTCATTCCAACCCAACTTTGAATAGGTTCAATAATGATAGGAGATATAAACATACCAATGAAAGTTGCTGTTGTAATTCCTCCTACATATTTTCCTCTGCTGTGAACAGGTACCAGATTAATTACCCAGAGATTGGCATTGGGCATCATCAATCCTACACCCAATCCACAAAATAAAATACCAATAATTACCTGCCAGTATAATTCGCTTAATCCTATGATGGAAAATCCAATTGCCATTGGAATAAACCCTAAAACGAAAATCATGACATAATCGAATTTCATTTTCACTTTTTTGTAGAAAAAGGATGCCAATGCCTGTGCAATGGTTAAGCCACCCAGAGCCATGCCTATTTTATTACCATTCATCCCATCAAAACTTTGCAGGAAATATGGTATTTGCACAGGTATTACATAAAAACATACCGTTACAATAAAAGCACTGATGATTGCCAGCCATACCACTTTTGGAATCACCTGATTTTCAGAAAGAGTGGATTCTGATTTCTGGTTATGGATTTTAGGCTCGTATAAAGCAAAGGGCACCAAAATAATAACAACAAGCGAAAACCCATACACCAGAAAAGTTAAACGCCAATCGATATCTGTCAGTACTCCTGCAATGGTGATAAATACAAATCCTCCCAGCGCTATAAAGGCACCTTGCAGCCCCATAAAATATTCACGTTTGGCACCGGTAAAGTAATCTCCAATCAAAGTGGTAGCAACAGTCATTATACCTGCAACACCCAAACCCAAAACAACACGCCCAACCAGAATGGAATATAAATCTCCCAGCCAAAAACCTGATGTCCCTCCCAACAAATAGATAATCAGCGAAACAAATAATACCTTAATACGGCCGGCTTTATCCAATAAACTTCCTACCAGAGGAGCACCTAAGGCAATTATTAGCGCAGGCAAGGTAAGCATCAGTTTGGTAAGTATCTCAGCATTTTTTATATCACTAAAAGCATTACTAATCTGAGGCAAAGCCGGTGCTACAATTGCGTTAGCCAGAATGGTAAGTGCACTGGCTAACAAAAGTGTTACCTCCAATAATCGTTCATGTTTTATTGCTTTTTCCATAAATGAATTTGATTTCAACATACTTGATTAATACAATTACAGCAGCGTGCTGATAAATACACCAAACTGATTATCCGTTAACTTATTGGGGCCATAACAATCGTAGTTATAAGCAGCACCAAATGAAAAAGCTTTATAACTTACCCCAACTCTTCCATAAAAGTGACTACGATCGTGCATGCCATCCACAGTATTCTGACTGTACATACCTTGTGCACGTGTGTATAATGACCATTGATCCTTAATTACCGGACGGTATTCGAGCATAGCAATCGTTTCGAAGTTTTTCGTTTCGGTAAGATGAAATCCGGAATTTACAAATCCCATAAAAATCTTACTATGATATGCGTATTGAGCTCCTGCATATGGTCGAAAACCCCAATGTGAATTAAACATTGCACCGGATAGAACACTGAATCTTTTTAAAACATCATATTTCAGCATAGCCAGATTCGTCGACTCCTGTAAAAACTGATCGTTATCGTAATTGGCTTTTAGGTATGATAAACCAAAGAATCCAAACTTATTACTACCATGAAATTTCTTATCCATTACAATTTGAGAAGTCCAGCTCTCAGAGCCCATAAAAATTTCTATTGGAATAGGTGAAGGCGGATGATTACCTGCTTCATTATTTTGTGCTTTAACCTGGCTTACCAATAAGATTAAAGCCATTATAAATATTTCTCTGAAGTGTATCTTAAAACTCATATCTTACATTTTAATAGTTGAATAACATTTTTGATTCTAGAAGGCTAAAGCTGTTTCTCTGGCTTGTTCCATTGCCTTATTTAACAGGGCTTCTGTATCTTCAGTGATCATATCCAGACGATCTACAGCAATACTTGTAAAATCTGTAATTCCCATAAATCCAAAAATGTTACGAAGGTATTTATCAGCCATTTCAAGAGAACTTTTAAACTCTGACGAATAATCTCCTCCGCGTGTTATGATGTTAATGGCTTTTTTATTCAGGCATAATCCCACAGGACCTTTTTCGGTATATCTGAATGTGATTCCTCCAATTGCAACAGAATCTATATACGCCTTAAGAATGGCAGGTATACCCAGATTCCAGATTGGTTCTGCAATTACATATTTATCAGCTTCGGCAAATTGACAGGCAAATTTCAATAATGGATTATTCTTATCATTCATTCCTGCTCCTCTCATCTCCATCACTTTACCTTTAGGAAGAAATTGAATTCCTGATTCATATAAATCAAGTTCAATAATTTCATCCTCAGGATTATTCTTTTTATATGATTCAATAAAACTGTCAGCAATACGTACAGTTCGTGACTCACCTTCAATTTTTGCATCAGCTTTGATATACAACACTTTACTCATAACTTCCTTTATTACCTAATTACTATTTATTTACATAGCCATTTGCCACCGTTAAAGCATAGTTATCCCATTAGAAATCATGTAATGATTTCTTCAGTACAGACAAACTGTACATTACTTACAATCGATATCGAAACTTTTGAAAAAGACTATGATACAAATCTACTGAGGTGAGATCAGATAGTTTTTTACAAATGTAAAAAAATCACTTCCTGGAGCGGATACGACTTAATGAGACTTGCGAGATTCCGAGAAAGGCAGCCGTATCTCCTAAACTAATCCTTTGTTGAAGATGTCCGTATTCATTTAAAAATTTTGCATAACGGGCTGTGGCATCTAAATACAGGAGTCCTTTTAAATTTGAAATGGCGGTATAAGCAACTATTGAAACAAACTTTCTGGCAAACGTTTCAAAACAATGGTATTTACTGCAAAGATTTTCAAAATCTTCATACTTTAAATAACTTATTTCTGAATCTTCCAATGCTATTGTTGAGTAGTGCGCAGGTAAATTATTAAAAAAGCAATCTGTCGCAATAAAGAATTGGTTATCCTCAAAAAACCGAAATATAAACTGACTTCCTTCGTGAAAATACTGATGCTTGGCAAGTCCTGACTCAACAAAAAACAAATGCTTACAAATCTTTCCTTCCTGATGAATGGTTTCCCCTTTTTTAAAGTCTGCTGAACAGAGACACTCTGATAGTTCATTGACAGCATCCTCTGATAAAGGAGACAGTTCACACACACTTTTCAAGAATCCGTTCATAATACATTTGACTTTTCACTAAGATAAGGCTAATTATAGAACAACAAAAAACCTGTAAGGTTACCCAAACAGGTTTAATCTGAAATACAATATGTCTTTGTTTATAATGATAAAGTAACTGTCACATCTCCTTCTCCCAGTACTTTTTTTAACTCCTGTGTAGTAATATCATCAATTCTTCCAAGCCTTGTGAAATTCCATGAATTAGGAGCATAGTATATAACCAATGCATTACCCTGATATAAAATAATATCACAAGGCTGTGCTGTTATCTGCTCGTCATTTCTGGGTAAGCTCTGACCTATTGATCCGACTTTTTCCATTTTGGCATAATCCCTCATCTCAATGGTCAGGGACTGTTCTTTAAGTAATGCCACCAGGGATTCAGTGGATGAATTATCAACCAGAGTGGCTGTCAATATACGTTCTCCGATTTTTATTTTCATTTTATTTGTTTTTTGATTTACATCATCAGTATCTCCAGCATCAATTATCTCATTGGATGTTGAATTTTGCGTTTCATTATCTTTCGAACAGGATTCTGTAACGATTAGAAGAAAAGCAAAGAATATCAGTAAAGATCGCTTCATAAGTCTTTGTTTTTTAAATTTCATCCAGATCTAAATAATTGATTTAATGACTTTAGCAGGCACACCTGCTACAACAGTATTATCCGGCACATCACGATTTACAACTGCTCCTGCTGCCACAATTGAATTCTCACCTATTGTAACGCCCGGCAAAACGGTAACCGCAGCTCCTAACCAGGCATTCTTTTTAATTAATACTGGCTTTACCTCCAAGGCTCTCCTATTATCAGGATTTACAGGATGTCCTTCTGTAATCAGGTTTGATTTAGGACCAATCAATACATTGTCTTCAATTGTGATTTTTCCCAAAGCCAGCATTGAACAACCATGATTGATGTAAACGTTTTTACCAACCTTTACAAATTCGGCATGATTGATCATTAATGGTATCTGAATATAGCTACTTTCGTCTAACACAGTACCTGTAAGATTTCCCCACAGCTTACGTAATTGATCAGGATCAGACGTAGCATTGTATTGAATAAGTAATTCTGTAGTACGTATTCCTGATTTACTTACCAGTGCATATTGAGGATCGTTGAACGGAACGACTTCACCTGATTGCAACCTCTCAAAAATATTTTTACTCCCGTCTCTCATCCTTCCACCATTTCTCATATTGTTTTATTGAATCATTCAAAAAGACAAGTTCTCCAATTTTAGGAGTCTTCACCGAAATAACTGAATCAGTATGATTCGAACTTATCTTATTTAAAGGTTCATCCCACTGATGACTGGCCAAAGCAAATCTGGAATTATGAACAGGCAGTATACTTTTTGCTTTTAGATCTTCAGCTGTTTTATAAACCAGATCCGGCATTAAATGAATTAAATTCCAATTCTTGTCATATTGTCCCTGCTCCAGAATAGCCAGATCAAAAGGTCCGTATTGAGTTCCAATAAGCTTAAAATGTTCATCATAACCACCGTCGCCACCAATAAAGATATTGTATTGAGGTGTTTGTAAAACAAAGGATGTCCACAATGTTTTATTCCCGCGTAATCCTCTGCCTGAGAAATGACGGGCAGGAGTAGCAGTCATAATATTTCCTTGTCCAAGATCCGTTGCCTCATACCAATCCAGCTCAGTAAGGGAAGCAACATCAAACCCCCAGTATTCAAAATGCTGACCAACACCCAGGCCACATACAACATGATTTATTTTTGGCTTTAAATCCATTACTGTCTGATAATCCAGGTGATCCCAATGATCGTGTGTTATAATTAAATAATCTATGGTTGGAAAATCATTATGCGAATAGATATTTGTGCCTTTAAAAGCTTTGTTTATAAATGAAAAAGGAGATGCATATGAGCTCAAAACAGGATCAACCAAATAGGTTTTTCCTTCTATCTGCATAAAATAGGATGAATGACCAAACCAAACTAATACATCATCCTCTTTACTGAATGATTTAAGATCTGTTTTTACAACCGGAAGCATACTTTCGGGGGTAACTCGAACTTTCCTGGTAAACAGAAAATCCATCATCACTTTAAAACGGCTCTTATCTCCTGATATTACTGGAGTCTCGTTAATATTTTGAAACTCTCCGTTACGATAATTTGGAGATGCTTTGATCCTTTCCAATCGTTCACCTCTCGGTAATTGTCCAAATCTGGATTGATTTAATACACTCATTCCTGTTCCGGTTACTAATACAATACAACCTATAAATATTAATATTTTTCGCTTCATTCTCATCCCCTCATAAATCTTTAACTATAACAAGATTAAACCCACAATGATTAAGTCTTTATCTTGTGGGTTCATTAAAGATTAATTCCTTATCTGGCATTTTCAAATACAGTCGACAGCATTTCTTTCGAATATAATGCCCCGGCTCCCATCATTTGTGCAATGTCAGATAGTTTCTCAACCATCATTGCAACACCTTCTTCCGGAATATTACCTTCTTTTAAGGTTACCGGTGCTCCAATTTTCGTATACCAATTTTTTAAGGCCTCTATCCCTTCATCAGCCGTATCAAGATTGAATATCTCTTTGGCAAAACGTTTAAATCGTTCAGGTAATAAGTTCTTTTGCCATTTCATCCAGGCAGGGACAACAATTGACAAACCTGCACCATGAGCAATATTATATTCTGCCGACATGGTATGTTCAATAAAATGAGTATCGAAACGATTATTTTCTATCCCACAGAAAGTGGTAAAATTTAAGGCATTTGTTGCAGCCCATGCAAACTCACCACGTGCCTCATAATTATCCGCATCTTCCAATAAAATCTCAGTAGTACGCATAACCGTCTTTAGAATATTTTCAACGTAACCTGCAACGTATTCAGGCAAATAAGTAGCAGTAAGATACATATCTAAACTATGTGCAAAAATATCAGCGGCTGAGTATGCCAGATATTCTTTTGTAACAGTAGCCTGCAATTCAGGATTTATGACTGAAACGGTTGGAAATGTTGCCAAACCGGCAAGGTTTAGTTTTGCTTTATCATCCTCTTTTGTTACAACTGCATAGTTATTCATTTCACTACCCGATGCAGCCAGAGTCATAATGGAGAATATTTTCAAAGCCTTATCCGGAACTGCCTTAAAGGTAAAAAAGTCCCAAACATCGCCTTCGTAAACTGCGCCTGCAGCAATCGATTTTGAACTGTCCAGCACAGAAGCGCCTCCAATACCTAAAACAGCTTCTACTTTTGCACTTTTAGCCAACTCAACACCTTCATATACCTTGCTTAAAACCGGATTACTGATAACTCCTCCCAATTCTTCGTAGGCAATGCCTTTATCATTAAGCGATTTTACCACTTTATCGAACAATCCGCTTTTTTTAACACGATCTGTACCATAAACAATTAATACTTTTTTCAGACCATATTCAGCAATGTATTGTCCAATATTTTCCTCTTTCCCTTTACCAAATTCAATTCTGGTAGGATTGTAAAAACTAAAATCCTTCATCTGTTATAATTATTTTTGATTGTTATATTCTTCATCTGTTACGGGGCCATACCAGTTAGCTGGTCCCTCTGAAAGTCGGGTACTAATTCCCAAATGAACAAATTCCATATCTGGACCTGCCCCATGCCAATGCACCACATCCGGTTTAATTTCAATCACATCACCTGCTTTTAATGATCGGATAGCTCCGTCCTTTTCCTGATATCTTCCTTCGCCTGAAAGACAATAGAGAATCTGACCTCCCGGGTGCGAATGCCAGTAAGTGCGACTTCCTGCAGCAAATGTGACATTATAGCTCATAGCATCGAAGTTTTCACCGTCGACAGTAAGCATCTGCACCCATGTTTCTCCGGTGAAGTTTTGGGTCACTTTCTGTCCTTTTTCAAATATCTTATTTGATGTTTGCTCTGTTTGTGAACAGCTTGTTAATAATACAAGTGAACTGATTATAATCGAATACAATGTTATTGTTTTCATATGTTTTCATTTAAAAAATTGATACATACAAAAATGAGTTTTATCCTGATGATAAAACTACCCGAATTACGGAGGCTCTTACCCGAATTACAGAATTGAATAAATGTCGATAACAAGACTATGAATTAGAAGAATCTGGATAAAATCCGGCCTTTAAACGGGTAATTGATCAAACACCTTTTTCATACGATTTAATCCTTCTTTTAATACGGCTCTGGGACATGCTATATTTATCCGAATAAAACCTTCACCTGCCTTACCATAGATTGTTCCTTCATTAATTTGAATATTTCCTTCCTTCAGCATTTTTACTGCCAATTCATCAGTTGTTATCGGAAGTTTAGAGCAATCGATCCATAATAAATAAGTTGCTTCCAAAGGCAAAATGGATAAATGAGGTAAATTTTGCTGAAAAAAATCTTGGACAAAAAGGTAATTAGTCCATAAGTATTCTTTCAATTCATCCAACCAATGTTCTGACTCCAAAATAGAATATGCAACTTTTAATCCTTCTATAGCAAACGGGTTGATATCGCAAACTTCATTAATATTAATAGCTTTATCTATCTTACTTCGGATTTCGGCATTATAAGCAAATATGTTCGCCACCTGTAAGCCGGCCAGGTTAAATGTTTTACTGGGGGCAGTACAGGTAACTGAATTTTCCAGAAATTGCTGACCTAAAGAAGCAAAGGGAATATGTTTATGCCCGGCATATACTAAATCACAGTGAATTTCATCAGCAATCACCAATACATCATTTCGAAAACAAATCTCACCAACTCGTTTCAGCTCCTGTTTTGTCCACACCCTACCCACCGGGTTATGAGGATTACATAAAAGCATCAGTTTAACTTCAGGATCAGATGCTTTATTTTCCAGATCTTCAAAATCGATGGAGTAGGTCCCGTTTGAATACAATAAATCATTCGAAACAATTTCACATTGATTATTTCTGATAGACGAGAAAAAGCAATTATAGACCGGCTCCTGCACCAGTACTTTATCTCCGGGAGCAGTTAATGCCAGTATGGTTGCTGATACAGCTGGTACAACCCCCGTTGTATAAATTATCCATTCTTTTTCAATTGCCAGAAGATGTCTTCGTCTAAACCAACTAATAACGGCTTCATAATAATCATCCGGTACCTTTGCATAGCCAAAAACACCGTGTAGTACGCGTTGAGATAATGCATCAATAATTGACGGTGCTGTTTTAAAATCCATATCAGCCACCCACATTGGAATCATATCAGCTTTATTGACAGAATCCCATTTATAGGAGTTTGTTCCTCTGCGGTTAATTATTTCATCAAAATCATATGACATAATTATCAGACATTAACTGCGTTACTAACTCTAATATTACATTCACCCGGATTCTTACAGTTTGCATCGATAATAATTTCACCAATACTCTCAGCTGTAATTTCACCTTTGCCCGGGTTTTTAACACTGGTTATGGGGCTGTTAATTACTGCCTTCAGAGTGCTGTATTCAAATGCCAGATTAGCATCCTCAAGCATTACACAATTTTCCATAACCAGGTTGTGTGCGTAACAAAGGGGCTGTGTTCCGTTTATTTTACAGTTAACCAGACGTAGATTTTTAGAATGCCAACCTAAATACTCCCCTTCAATTACAGAATCATATACAGTTACGTTTTCAGCATTCCAGAAGGCATCTTTAGAACTAATATGAGAATTACGAATTACAACATTAGAACAATATTGAAATGAATAATTGCCTTGTAACAAAAGATTGTCAACAGTAATATTCTCACTACTTTTAAAAATATAATCTCCGTTTTTGATCTTTGTATTTTTAACTTCAATATTTCGGCACCACCAAATACATTCAAGCGCATCAGACAGCTCAACATTATCAAGAAATAATCCATCAATTTCGCGAAACATCTTTGGAGCATCTACATGCGTTTGAGCCATACGAATATCTTTTCCATACCAGATGGCTGCCCTACCCATTGGAGTAAAAAGGGAATTCTTTATGATGGTGTTTTGATTATGCCAGAAAGGATATTTACAATCAAACACACAGCTATTAATCTTTATATTCTCACATTCTTTCAAAGCTGATTCGCCAGGACTAAATCTTACATTATTCAATTCCACGTTTGATGAAGCAAATAAAGGCCGCTCTCCACCAAATTCTTCGTCTTGTATCAAAACCATATTCTTCATTTATTTTGAATATTTTACTGATACAAAAATGAAATCTTTAACACTGATAAAATGACCCCGATTACGGTAGTTCTTACCTTTATTACTGAAAGAAACCTGATGACTATTACTGATAAAAGATGTAACTTACCCAAATTACCGTATTACTTACCCATATTACGGATTATATTGTACGACCTGAATAACCTAACAATTAGTTCCTTACTTTTGCCTTGTCATTAATCTTTTGGATATGAGTAATATTATCAAAATAAACACGGTTACCGAATACAATAATATGATTGGGCAGGAAACATTACACCCCCTGGTAAGTATTATTGATTTTTCAAAAATTCAGCCATTTAGTTTCTATAAAACACAGATTAACCTTTACGCTATCTTTCTGAAGGATGTTAAATGTGGCAACATCATCTATGGAATTAATGACTATGATTACGAAGAAGGTACGTTGATTTTTATTTCACCGGGACAAGTATACGGCATAGACAGTAACGGAGAAAAAAGGCAGGCCGCCGGAAATGCGATCGTTTTTCATCCCGATTTAATTCATGGTACATCATTGGGTAAACATATTGATGACTACTCGTTCTTTTCATACGAAGTAAATGAAGCATTACATTTATCAACAAGAGAAAGAGCCGTAATAAATGAGTGTTTTGCCAATATTAAATATGAGCTGGAACATGCCATTGACAGTCATAGTAAAACACTTATTGTTTCATATATTGAATTATTCCTAAACTATTCAAAACGATACTACGAACGTCAGTTTATAACACGCAGCCATGTAAACAAAGATATTCTGGCTCGTTTTGAAAATGTATTGAAAGAATATTTTGCTTCTGATAAAGCTTTAGATGAAGGGTTACCTTCTGTTAAATATTGCGCCGATAAATTATTTATTTCTTCTAATTATTTAGGTGATTTGCTAAAGAAAGAAACCGGCAAATCAGCTCAGGAACATATTCAGTTGAAGATGATTGATGTAGCAAAAGAAAAAATATTCGACACGCAAAAATCAATAAGCGAGATTGCTTATGAGTTGGGATTTAAGCATCCGCAACATTTTACCCGAATGTTTAAAAAGCAAGTTGGAATGTCGCCGAATGAGTACAGGAATATGAATTAAGAAGGATCAGGCAATAACTACTTTTAGAATCGTTTTAGCTGATTCTACATTGTGAAATATCCGTCAACTCACTAGCAAAAAGCCACTTAATAGTTAACAAGTCTAATATTGAAGCGGGTCCTTTGTTGATATACATGATTTTTTTTCTCTTTACAAAATTGGGATTTTAACAATCCGAGCTTGTCGTTATAAAATTATCACCATGGTAGCGACTTAACCAGTATTATCATTCAATTACTTTAAATAAGATATTTCATATTTCTAAAAGCTCCCCAACAGCTTCCTATTAATCAACCAAAATGAATGAATAATATACAAAGTAGAATATGTAGTTCTTTTCAAAAATCAGAGATTATTCAACATCTCTCACGTCTAAATCATATTATAAACTTTTCAAAATGAATCTATTAAACACTTGAAATTTATATTTCAATTTCTTACTTTTTAACTACAAACAAATTCACCTTTATTAACCAGTAAAATGATCGTCATGAAAGCAAGAAATCTTCTATTAATTATTGGAATTGGGTTAATTCTAAGCTGTCAGAATGAAAAACAAACGGATAATCCTGAGGTACTGGAAAAAGTATTAATCAGTTATTTTGATGGAATCAAAGACAAAGATCTGGATAAAATGAATGCTTCAACGACAAACGACTTTGTCCTCTTCGAAAATGGTAAAATATGGAATAACGACAGCCTTTTTAATTTCTTAAATGCATTACCACCTTACTCTGCAACGTTTACATTATCGCCTCTTAAAACCAGTATTGATGAAGAGATTGGCAATTTATATTATCTCAATCATATGGATATGACATTAAACGATACAATCGAAGATAAATATGATTGGATAGAAAGTGCAACATTTAAAAAGGTTGAAGGTGAATGGAAATTGGATTTTCTTCATTCAACGGTTAAAGAATAGACACTTAAACCCTAATTATAATCCCAAAGTTTTGTCAATATCTAAATTGAAAATCTATAGCAATGAAAAATACATTATAGATTATTTAATGTGTTACACTATTTCAAGACAGGAAAATTGCAAACACAAAAGAGGCCGCCTTTTTCAGACAGCCTCTTTTTATATCTATTAGTCTTAACAGCGCTTATTGCACTATCACTTTTTTAACCACCTGTTCAGCATCCGATTTAACGGTAACAAGATAAACTCCCTTTGGAAGTGAATGAGTATAGGTCGATACAACATTTCTCCCTGTCACTATCGACACTCCTGATAAATTATAGATTGTAATATCAGACTTTGATTTGATATTTTGGACAGTTACCTGCTGATGATCAGCAAATACCTTTACCTGTGAAACATTATCCAAATCATCTGGCCTGTCAATTGAAGTAGCTAATTCTATTTGCCCAACCTCGTCACCAGATAAGATTAACCATCTCTGTTTTGTTGACGTATTGGCAATATTAAAGCTACTTGTCATGGTGTAAGTTGTAGTACTTGCATATAAACATGCAGGAGCACTTTTTGCCTCAGGACGAATAATCCAATACCCTCTTTCAGTAAGTGTTTCAACTTCTACATCTACCCTTCCTTTCATAATCTGAAAATACTCAGAGGTGGTTGGTGTAGTTCTTAAAGCTGTTCTTATACCATTAATACCAGTAGTTACATAAGTAAAATATCTTCCTGTACCCACGTTTTTAAGTGTATAATAACAATTAACCGGATTATAATCTATTTGCCAGGCTGCACTATCGTTAGCCAGTGCCTGTTCTGGTGTCATTATTCTATTGATCAATGTTCCGGTTGAAGAAGGAACGATAAAAGAGGTCAATAAACCTGTTTGTTCATCTTCACTTTTAAGATAATATTTGGTATCATCAGCAATCTCAAAACAATAAGCTGGTGTTGCAAAACCTCCTGTCGGTGGTAATCCATCCTCACCAAGAGCCTGATGAACTAATGAGTTAGCCATGTATAAGAACTCACTTCCGGTATCTTCATTCGCACCATTAACACCATAAGGCCACATGTGAGTATTATCTCCTGTTAAGTAAGCCGATGTATTATTATCAATGAATTGCATTAATTTCTTTGTTCTGTCACCAAGCCATAGTCCACTTGAACCATTTTCTCTTAATGAAGAGGAAGGTCCATACCACATACTATGTGTACCCACTCCAATGGTATGTCCCATTTCGTGAAGTGCTGTTCCTGTTTGTTGATATGATGAATTTGGACCAAATCTCATCCATCCTCCATAAGAAGCTTCAGCCGTAGGAGTTCCTGAACCAAAATTAACATTCAACCAATGACCTTGAATACTGGTAAGGTTATTAAAATAGTTAACAGCTGATTCCATAGCTGCGCCAATACGCTCACGATCTTCTCCTGTAACATTGTCGGCCAAAGTATAACTAACGGTACCTTTAGGTAAGGTAATCACCTTTATCGCATCTCCATAACCCACGGCATAACCGCTTGTTAAGGCATATGCACGAACGTAATATACTGTAGAAGGCTGTAAATTTTCCATTACATATACATATCCAGAATTTGAATAGTATTTTGTACTTCGATTATCCAAGATGGTTGGTTCTGGATTTGTACTCCAGCAAAAACCATGTTCCATCAGTGTTGAAACGATCACTCCAGATATACTGCTTCTTCCAAAAATCATGGTTGAACCGCGTGCATAATTTGTATTAGTTGTCACCGTAGGTACAGTTCCGGATGCATTGGCTAAACGATATACCCATATAGCCTTTTCCATTTCAGCAGTTGCATTATTAATCTCCTCCAGTGTTAACGTATAATCGATCAAAACAGCACTGGCAATATTAATGGCATCCGATAACGATTCTGCATCATTACCATCTCCTTCTCCATACAATTCTGTTGCTATGTTTATTGCATCTTGCAAGGCAGCATAAGCCGCCTGTGATACTTCTGCTTCATTTATAGCAGCTTCCATCTGAGTTATAATGGCTGCCAAAGACTCCTCTGTTGCTGCCTCATCTGCTAATTCCTGCTCAGCTGCAGAAATTGCAGTTGTCAGATTGGTTCTTACTTCATCCTGCAATTTACCTTCTGCCAATGCATTGGCAATGTCAATTTTAGATGCCAGGTATTCCTTGGTTAGGTCAATATCAAACCCTTTATAAAGCAATCTGAAATTATCACATGTAACCCAGTTGCCGGTTGCATTCTCGGCTTTGTAACCTATTTCAACTTCTCCGTTAAAAACAGCAAAACTTACCGAGCGATCTTTTAATGTATCAACAGCTGTTTTGTTATCTCCGGCATAAATAAATACACCCGTTTGAGGTATAGATGAATTATTCTGGGTACTACCAGAAGCTAACTGTTGTATATTACCCGTTGCAACAGTAAGAACATATGCTCCATTTGGTAAATTGGTTAAAGTCTGACTTACGTCAACATCAGGAACTTTTGATCCTCTGTCCACCCATCTTTCTATATATAGACTACCATCTTTTCCTGTAAAAACAGTATTGGATTGTGTATACAATCCGTTGTTTACCCAACCCTCAAAATTATCCTCAAAACTATTATTAACTATATAACCCGTAAGATCTAAAGGATTGCTGGCTGTTGCATTTAACAACTTATAATCAAAAATAGCATTCTCCAAATCTTCCACTGCCTGCTTTATTTCATCAGCAGATGTACTTTCTAAAAAACTTTGAGCAGTAGTTATAGCAGCCATCAACTCAACCGCTCCTTCTGCCGTTTCATCGTATAATAGCTGGGCTTCATCTATTAACGATTGTAAAGCTGAATTATCAGCTACTTCAACAACTTCGTGTAATGCAAAATTATCAAACCCAAAACGGTTACTTAACCACCTGAATCTTGCAACTACATATGAATAGGAAGCATTAGTAAAACATACAGTATTCTGGGTCCATGCCCCACCTCCATTAATGGTTGATGGGCCAATTAAAATAAGGGGTTCCTCTGCACTGGTTTTATTATTGGTAAGACTTATTCTTAGATAATCTTCAGTACCAGCCGCAACTGAGGCATCCAGATACTTCACATGATAAGATAAATAATAGGTCTTTCCTGCCTCAATACTCCATCCGGTTCCAATTGAGCCAACAGACGAGGAGTTCTGGTTAGTTGTACCAACCAGGTATTGAGAGTCATCTATACCACCTGTTTGAATAAGAGAAAAATAAGTAGATGATAACTCTGCAGCAGAAGTTGTTGCATCAGTCCATCCTGTATATCCATCCTCAAAACCAGGATTTGAAATTAAATTATCACTGGTTAACAAATACGATGCATCACCATAATAAACGGTATCTCCGAGTTCTTGCGAAAACCCACTTGTAACAATTGTAAACAGGCTCAGAAGAATCATGTAAATGCGAGATAGTTTCATAAAATTCTAATGTTAATTATATTAATTTCTCTGGCACTGTATCCACAACGTAATGGTGAGTAATCATCAGTACCATTTCAAAAATATTTTTATCAATCAAATGTTATCAGCCGATAACTTTTAATTCATCTTTACAAACTAAACAAAAGTGCCTTGTAAAATGTGTAATATTTTCGAAGAACATTAGTCCATATTAATAAAAATGCAGAATTTAATATTTGCATAATCAATAGAATTACCTGATTATCTACCAATAAACTCTCAAGGTTTATTTTATTCCACATGTATAGTTTTAAAATGAATTAATAATAATTCCAAGTTAAAATTTTCCGATTCTGAACCATTTTAATGGTTAATCATTTATACCTTTCAAAGGTTATTTGAAGCAACACAGTTAATTTTAAATAATCTGTATTAATAAACCCATTAAACATTTACCCAAAATGAAATTTGATACTCCGCTTATTCATGGGCGACTCATTAAACGTTACAAAAGATTTCTTTCCGACATATTACTGGATAATGGGGAGATTGTAGTAGCTCATTGTACCAATAGCGGTTCAATGAAAACCTGTTTAGAAGAAAACGCTGAAGTATATCTCTCTCCGGCCAAAGATCCTAAACGCAAAACACGTTACACATGGGAAATGATTAAAATAAATAATCAATGGGTAGGGATAAACACTTTGCATCCCAACCAAATTGCATTTGAAGCGATCAAAAACAATGAAATTCCGGAGTTAAGTAATTATGATCATGTTCAAAGAGAAGTAAAAGTGGGTAACAGTCGTATTGATATAATGGCACAAAGTAAAGATGAAACATGCTTTATTGAGGTGAAGAATGTAACTATGAAAGTTGATAATAATGCCTTATTTCCGGATGCAGTGACGACCCGTGGCAAAAAACATTTGAACGAACTCATACAATTAAAGAAGGAAGGATTAAGAACTGTGATGTTATATATAATTCAGCGCATGGACGTCGAGTCCTTTGGGCCAGCTGAAGCTATTGATCCTGAATATGCCCAAACTTTGCGACTGGCTTATGAAAAAGGAGTTGAAATCATTCCGTTACAGGTTAGAGTATCACCTACCGAAATTCGAATTGAAAAGAAACTTCCCTTCCATCTGTAACAGTCAATATTGTTAATAATCAAAACATCATTCATAATTCTAAAGTTCTGATACAATAGCACATCAATTAAAACATTAATAACTCACTATCAAATTTTTAACTAAATAATAATACAAATAGAATCAATCTAAATTAAATACAGTAGGTACTTTTAAGTTTATCAGCATTGAAACATATTGTTTTTCTTTTTTATATTTAAGTTGAAAACTTAAAAACCTACCTCAATGAAAAAATTGATGTTTATACTATTGGCAATTCTTGCCAGTAACTTCACTGTGTGCTTTTCAAAAGCTCCCATTAAATTCGGAAAAGTTAGTTTAGAAGAATTACAAATGACCAGCTATGAAGCTGACACATCAGCTGTTGCTGTTGTTTTATGTAAATATGGTCATCTAAATGGAGCTGATCTTACTTTCTCTGAAACAAGAAGAGTCAAAATTTTAAAGAAAGCTGGTACTGAATATTCTGAGTTTACTTTTTCGGGAGACGACAGAACCATGGTAAAAGCAAAGATTTTCAATTTAGAGAACGGTGAAATTATTGAGGAAAGACTTAAGAAAGAATCCATCTTTAAAGAAAAAGTTACTGAAAACTATTTTCGTATTAAAATTGCTTTACCAAATATCAAAGTTGGATCAGTTTATGATATTGAAGTAGTACATGAATTCCTTCCTTCAGAATTCGCATTTCAGGAAGAATTACCTGTTGCTCATAGCGAACTATATCTTGAATCTTCCAGTTATGTAGAATTTAGAAAAAGAAAGGTTGGTTTCTTACCAATCCAAACAGAGAATGGATCTGTTTTTTACTGCAACAATGTTGCAGCTTTTAAGCCAGAACCATATATCAATTCAGTTGAAAATTATAAGACAAAGTTTGAATTTGATATTTTAAATGTTAGCGTACCGGGATTTTACAGAAGCTACACAACATCATGGGAAGCTGTTAATGATCGTCTGGCTGCCAATGCATATTTTGGTCATGCTATTTTTAATGGTTCTGGGTATTTATCTAAAATAAAAAAGGAAATTGAAGAAAGCTGCACAACAACGTTAGAAAAGGTTGAAGCCGCATAAGAAGCCATTAAAAAAGTAAAATGGAATGAATATGAATCTGTTTACACATCAACAGAAGTATTAGCTTCTGCCTACAAAGAGGGGAAAGCTAATTCAGCGGATATTAATCTAATGCTGATGCAATTACTATTAAAATTAGATATTCAAGCTCTTCCTGTTGTATTAAGTACACGAGATAACGGACTATTACATATTATTTACCCAAGTTTAGAGAAGCTAAACTATGTAATTGTTTGGACCATGATTGATGACAAGGAATATTTACTTGATGCAACTGACGAACTTTTACCGTTAGGAATGCTCCCAAAAAGATGCCTTAATGAAAGAGGCCGTTTGGTTACAAATCAGTCTGGTAAATGGATAGACCTAAAAACTGATAAAAAAGATCAGGAAACCATATTATATGACCTAGCAATTGATGATGATCTAAACTTAGAAGGAAATATATCTTTTGCAAAATACGATTATGCAGCATATGATTTTAGAAAGAATTATAAAGAATATGCCAGTGAAGAAGATTATTTAACAGCATTAGAAACCAATAATCCTGGACTGTTAATAAAAGCTTTTAAAGTAGAGAATATCGATAATCTGAATGAACCAATTAAAGAAAAATATGAAATTGAGATTAGCAACAAGATTGAAAAAATTAATGATATGATTCTTGTTAATCCTTTTCTATTTGAACAAATTGAAGAAAACCCATTCAAGCTAGAAAATCGTGAGTATCCTGTTGATTTTGCTTATCTGAAAACAAAATACCTCATAACAAAAATTACTTTTCCCGAAGGTTATCAGGTTGAATCAACACCACAACCAATCAGGGCATTTCTTCCTGACAAGAAATCAAATATCTTAATTAACTATAGCGTTATTGGTAATGTAATAAATGTCACCTATAAGTTAAACCTCGCCAAAGCACAATATATGGCTGACGAATACCCTCTTCTTAAAGCGTTGTATGGTGAGATAATTAAGAAACAGGCTGAACCAATTATATTAAAACCTATTCAAGATGAGGCATCTCTTTAGTATTCTAATATTATTTTGGGTTGGTGTTACCATTACTGAAGCAAAAGACAAAACAAAATATCCCGTTTCTGAAATTCCAGCTGAATTATTAGTGAATGCTGACGCAGTGATCAGAAACTCAACTTATACATATGAGTATCAATCAATCAATAAAGCAGAAGAACGGGTTAGTACAGCAATAACCATCTTAAAAGAAAGTGCACTTTCAAGATCAGTCCTGTCAGAGTATTACGACAGCTTTACCAAAATTTCTGACATTGAAATGACTGTCTATGATGAGAATGGCAATAAGGTTAAAAAACTTTCACAAGAAGACATTTTTGACCGTAGTGCTATATCAGGTTTCTCGCTGTATGAAGACAGTAGAATGAAGATTGCAGATCCTAAATATTCAACATATCCATTTACTGTGGAGTATTCTTACTCTAAAAGATATAACTCAACCTACCATTTCCCATATTGGTATGTAGTAGATGGCTTTAATATTTCAGTTCAACATTCAGAGTTCAAAGTTGTCACTCCAATAAACTATAATTTAAGGTATCTTGAAAATAATATGCCTGTAAATGTTGAAAAAACAAATGTAGAAAGCAGTAATGTTTATACATGGAAAATAGATAATTATAAGGCTTTTAAATTTGAACCCTTATCCCCTCCGGAGGATTTATGGGCACCACATGTAATTACTTCTCCTGAGAAATTTTCAATCGATAATTATGAAGGTGACCTCAGTACCTGGAGTTCTTTTGGTTATTTCAGAACAAAACTTAACGATGGTAAGGACAATATTCCTGAAGAAACCATCACGAAAGTAAAAGAACTTCTAACTGATTCTATGTCAATCTACGAAATGGTTAGTACGGTTCATAAATATGCCCAAAATAAGAACAGATACATAAGCATTCAAGACGGCATTGGTGGCATACAACCCTTTGATGCGGAAACGGTTGACAGACTCTCTTATGGCGACTGTAAGGCTCTTACTAATTACACCATGTCGCTACTTAAAGCATTAAATATTGATTGCTTTTATACATTGGTTAATGCTGGCACCTATTCACCGATAACTCCGGATTTTAGTATGCCATACTTTAACCATGCTTTTTTATGTGTTCCAACTCCCAAAGACACCATATGGGTTGAATGTACAAATGCACATTCTCCTTGCGGATTCATTGGTGATTTTACTGATGACAGATATGTACTTATACTGGATTATAAAGACTCAAAACTATTGAGAACCCCTTCTTATCAGGCTGATGAGAATCAACAAAAATTATTAGGAGAAATAAAGATTGACACCAGTGGAGATGCTTCAGCAAATGTAAGTTTTATTTATAATGGAGCTCAATATCCTGACCAATTCGCACTAACTCTATTGGATGAAAAAGACAGAAAGAAAGCGATTACACAGACAATAAGTGCCCCTAATTTCGAATTAGAATCATATGATATTGAAGTTAATTATAACAGAAGTCCTGAGCTTGAAAAAAACCTCAATCTCTATTTATACAACTTCACTACAAAAATGGGTGATAAGTTATTATTTAAACTTAATACTTTAAATTCTCAAACTTTCGTCCCTCCTTATGCAAGAGGAAGAAAAACACCATTATTTATAGCAAGAAACTACAGTGAGAAGGATAGTATTAAATATATTTTAAACGAGGATGTCATTATCGAAGCAGTTCCTGATCCTGTTGAAATTGAATCTATATTTGGTCTATATAATTCTAAAACTGAAATAAAGGACAATACTGTTGTTTACAATAGATACTTTGTAATCAACAAAGGAACATATCCAAAAGAAAAATACAACGAGTTCAGAGAGTTTCTGGAGAAAGTAGCAAAGGCTGACGCTTCAAGTGCTATAATAAAGCCTAAAAGCTAACTATTCGCTATGCAGTCTTATTTAAAATACCTCGAAATTCATTCGGGGTATTTTTTTAATACCTATCAGATAATCCAAAGCGTAGCATTTCCGCATATCTTATCTTTGCACTTATTAAAGTTTTTAGATAAAATAATGGTTAAAGAATTACATTAACTAAAGAAAAAGCTATACGATAATGACTCGATATTTCCATATTACACTTTTGGTCCATTATAGTAAACTTTAATATTATATTGATCTGTTCTCTTTTAAATACCATCTGATTTTAACATCGCACGAGAATTCATAATCAATAATAATATACCACAAAAAGAGGGTGTCCAAAAACTAAACATCAAAACAACGTTAGTTTCAATTTGTAATAAAATATCATTTTATGTCACCCCTAAATCCCCTGAAGGG
>NZ_JBNGOX010000065.1:0-20116 GCF_050589785.1 Carboxylicivirga caseinilyticus
GTTCTCAAAAGCGGGTGCAAAATAAGCCAGTTTTTTCTAAACTTCCAAATCAAATTGCACTCTTTTTTTGAAGAAACTCTGTTAATTTGTGTTTCCAAGCTGGTTTGGTGTGGGTTAGAGCAAAAATAAAATCTTAGATATTTTTGATTTTGTATTTTGATCCAGTGTAACATCTAACAATTATGTCTCAAAAAAGTTCTGAATAATCTATTTTTCTCGAAAAAATTGAGGATCATCTTTAAATTTTAAAATAAAAAAGGAGATGCTTAAATAAACATCTCCTCTAACTATTTACTTTTTAAATATTATTCTGCCGATTCTTTTTCTTCTTCCGGATCTTCATCCGGAGCATTCGGATCCAACAAATCGTTTTCAACTAAAAGATTGTACCACGTCAATACTTTTTTGATATCAGACACATAAACTCTGTCTTTGTCGTATGAAGGCAATACTTCTTCAAAGTATTTCTTCAACTCATTTCCAGAGCTTTTGACATCTATTGCCTTTCCTCCATTTTCCTTTGCATAGATAGCTCTAAATACATCTGACAACTTAACATCTTCTTCTTCAGTGTATATAGATATATCTTCAAGTGCGCTGATACGCGAAGTTGCATAAGCAGGAATACGTTTACCGTCTAATAATGATTCGACAATAATTGAATTTTTGGCCTGAGAAACCATTTTAAACAATCCACGTTGTCCTGAAATGGCTAATAATCCTTTCAACATAAATTCCGTTTTTAATTTTGCTGCAAAAATATAACTTATCCTCTTTATCCAAAATAAAACATCAGGTATATCACTACCTATTTCATATTTCGTTCTTTTCTAATTTTTTCGTAGGCTTCGTTTACTTTCTTAAACTTCTCTTCTGCACTCTTTTTAATATCATCTCCCAAATGCGCCACTTTATCGGGATGAAAACGAACTGCCATTTTACGATAAGCTTTCTTCACTTCTTCATTAGATGCTGATTCATCAATTTCTAATACTTTATATAATGATTTCAAATCAGTACCATAGGTACCTTTTATTGATTCGAAATCACCATTTGAAATACCCAAACCATGAGAAATGAGCTCAATCAGGCGTATTTCTTCTTCTGCAAAATGTCCATCTGCCTTTGCTATACCATATAAAAGGTGAAGCAACTGTAACCTGGCATCGTATGAAACATTTACTCTTATTTGATGAACTACATCTTTTACCGGAATATCCTGTTTTAAAATATCACGCAATAATATTAAAGCATCAGAAGCCTGCTTTTCTCCAAAAGTTAAAATCAAACTTCTTTTTACAAAATCCAACTCAGAACGAACCACCTTGCCGTCTGCTTTCATTACTGCAGCCACCAGAACCAATAAAGCGGATAAAAATCCATTACGGGATTGTGTAGTTCTATCTCTACCCTGACCATTCAGAAATTTAGATTGTTCTTCGGTCATATTTCCTAAAACCAATCCCATGATTGCTCCAATCGGACCTAAAGTCCACCATCCTAATCCGGCACCAATGATTGATCCCCAAAAACCCATATTATAAATGTTTAATTAAATTCGTAACCTGTTCAATTATTGATTTCCTGTCATCATTTATAATGACGCTATCGGCCAACTGAATCTTTTTATCGTCACTCCACTGATTATTCAATCTTTCCCTGACCTGACTTTCAGTTGAACCATCTCTGGATATTACTCTTTTAATACGTATATCTTCAGGAGCAGTAACCAGAACCATACGATCGAAGTTTTTGTATCCTCCATTCTCAAACAATATGGCCGCTTCCTGCACTACCATTTTTGAAGAACTGTGAGATTGACTCCAGTTTTCAAAATCATTTTTAACAGCCGGATGTACAATCGCATTTAATTGCTCCAACAAGCTCTTGTCATTAAACACTTTATTAGCAACATATGAACGATTCAGTTCTTCATTTAAATAAGCATCATCACCCAATAAATTCTTCACATTACTAATCACTTCAGCACTGGTACTCATTAACTCTTTAGCCCTGACATCTGCATAATAAACAGGAACACCCAGCACCTCAAAAAACTTAGCGACAGTAGATTTTCCACTACCTATTCCACCTGTCAATCCTATTTTCAACATGGGAAAATCATTTTAAATCCTTGCTATTTTTCTCCAAAAGAAATTCAACAAATAAAGGCGAATAACTCATCTGACCAATATTTTCAGGCTTATTTTTCAGTTTAACCTTCATTCGCTGAGGCAGATTACTCAAATCTACATCTGTAAAATCTAATGTCAACAAGAAATCAGATGGATTAAACAATGCTTTTGATAATCCTAATCGATAGGCCACTCTTACTTCTGAAGGAAATGTTTTTAACATTAACGAATCAGGCAAACCTTCGGCCACCAAAGGAACCAGAACTGAAGCTTCGGTAAAGGGTTCAACAGGAATATTTATTACCACTCTCTTGGTAGAGTATTCCAGCCACTTTTCTTCTTTTAATCCGATATTACGAACCAGAGTATCATTCATCTGAGCAAACACCTGAGGCTTTGTATAAACATTACTTAACGTGTCTACAATATTGCTTGGTCCTGAAACAATCACTGAATCAGGTTGCATTTTGATTTTTCCAGATAACTGGCATTGCTTGACAAACTCAATTGAAGCATCAAGTTTAACAGGTATTTTTTTAGAAACTTTTTCTACCAATGGAATAAAAAGTGTGTCAGGCGAAATATCAACCAAAGACATTCCTGTCGCTAATTTCCCTTCTATCCTGGTCTGATATTCTTTTGTTGAAATAATTACACCATCAACATTCTGTACTTTCACCCTGGGTAAGCCAGTGAGATCAATGGTTTCCGTTAAAAATTTTTCGTTAAGATGATAATTAAGAATTGAAAACCCTCCGCCTCTTACTTTGAGCGTTAGATCACGGCGTACATCACCAATAATTAATTCGTTTTTATTACCGTTGGATATACGAATGGGATATTGTAAGTCGGAAGTATAATTATCCTTACTTAAGGCGTTTAATATCCAGAAAATAGTAGAAAGAAAAAGAAAGAACAAAAAGATAAGTGCATTCTTGTCTTCTCTCAGCTCTTTAATACGAGCCTTTATATAATTGATGTATCGGCCTAATAAAGCCTGAATTTTATCCATAAAAAAGACCATTGATACACAAAAGTAAACAATGGTCTTTTAAAAAAAAATTACTTATTAGTTGTTACGTCTGTCATATCCATAACAATAGCCGACTTATCCATCTTAACTTTTACATTATCAGCTATTTCAACAACAACATATGTATCTTTTACTTCAGAAACTTTACCGTATATTCCACCGGTTGTAATAACCTTATCACCTTTTTTCAATGCTTCGCGGTATTTGCGTAATTCTTTCTGACGCTTCATCTGTGGACGAATCATGAAAAAATAAAATACTACAATAATTAAAATAAAAGGTGCAAAATTCAGTAATGGATTACCGCCTTCAGCAGCCTGAGGAGGCAAACTTAAAAATACGTTCAATAAATTATTCATAACTCTCTATTATATTTCCAATTCTTAATTAATATCAGCCCAGATTCTAAGTTCCCGAATTCCTATAGAATCATTTGACAATACTTTCACCTGTTTTACCTGTCGTCCTGACCATCCTCTTGTATCAAAAACCAATTCTACAAAAGCAGAATCACCAGACTTGACCGGTACTTTCGGATACCTAACATCGGTACACCCACAGCTTTTTTCAACATTTAATATCAATACCGGTTCTAAACCTGTATTAATAAAAGTAAACCGATGACCAACCACATCGCCTTCATTCAGGGTACCAAAACTAAAAGATTTTTCCTTGAATTCAATAAATCCTTTACTTATACCCTTCTTCTGATTAACATTGCTCTGACAAGAGGTAATCAATATTAATCCCAGAATGAAGAATGTAACAAGACGCATTATACTATGCTTTTCCAGGTTTATTTATAATTTTTTGCTCAATCAAATGCTCAACAATTTTATCCAACACGCCATTAATGAAGAGTCCACTTTTATTAGTTGAATAAAACTTAGCTATTTCAATATATTCATTTAATGATACATTAACCGGAATATTCTTGAATTCAACTATTTCGGCAATAGCAATTTGCATTAATACAATATCGATATATGCAACACGGTCGTAATCCCAGTTTTTAGTAAACTTCTTGATTAATTCCATGTTTTCTTTATGGTTAAGCAAAGTCTTTCGTAACAATTGTTTTACGAAATCCTGATCCTCCTCATCTTTAAATTCAGGTAAAAGGTGTTCATTTTCTCCATTCTCCTTTTTGAAACCCTTAACTGTTTTTACAACCATTGAAATAATAAATTCAATTTCATCATTCCAATAAACACTTTGTTCTTCAAAAAGAGAGTACAATCCTTCGTAAGGAGCTATTACTTTTTCGATTAACTTGGCTATAAACTTAACATCCGAATCATAATCACCTGCTTCCGTCTTCATATAGTCTTCATATAAAGCCGACTTGGTAATTAATTCAAAGACACCTTTAATAACTTCAGGATTATTAACCCATGGATTGCCGTTCTTTGCATTGTATGCTAACAGTTCTTTATTATCAGCTAATTGCAACAATAAAGCATTCTCAACAAAACGTAAATTAGGATTTAAATCTTCTTCAGTAGGACGATTTTTTTGTTTACGCAATTCAATTCTCTTTTCTGCAAAAGATTTCAACTCCAACATTAACAGCAGAAAAGTATGATATAACTCGTGAGATTTGGTAATGCTATGAAATAACTCTTTCTCGGTTTGCTGAATGGATGATTCACCTTTTTGGTGATGTGCATAAGCCATTTGCATAACCTTTACCCTTAACAATCTTCTACTTAACATCCTATAAGAACTTTTTTTAGTATTTGGTGCAAAAGTAGAGTTTTTTTAGTGGATATTCAGCAAATTCTGAATAAAAATAATTGTTAAAAATCCAGTATTTGTAATTAAAATTCATGTTATCCAGTCATACAAATAAATACTTATAAATATTTTATTAAACAGAAATTCTTAAATTATTTCAATTAATAACAATAGTGAGGTTATCACAATTCTTTAGAATAATACGTCTTAAAACAATATCAAATTCTATGAATCCCAACAAATAAGCATTTTTTAAAAGCTTTGATCAATGTAAATAAAATTAAAAAACATCAAATTTTTGTAAAAAAAGATTGGTGAATACCGAAATTTTTATCACTTTTGGTGCATACAATATGTTTCCTAAACGCAAAAACACAATGGAAGGATTTGATAAAAAAGAAGAAATTGAAAAGAATGATAGAGAGGAAATCTTTTCAAAAGCAGTACGGGCAGGAAAACGTACATACTTCTTTGATGTAAAAGCTACTCGCAAAGAAGATTACTATTTAACCGTTACTGAAAGCAAAAAGCGATACGATCAGGATGGTCGCTATCATTTTGAAAAACATAAGGTTTTCTTATATAAAGAAGATTTCGATAAATTTATTGAAGGTCTTCAGGAAACTATTGACTTCATTAAAAAGAATCAAAACTTTGATTTAACAGAAAAAGAAGAAGTATATGAGGAAGCAATTGCTTCAAATGAATATACAAATGTAGAGTTTGAAGATTTACATGAATAGTATTTTATTTTAAATCATAAAAAAAGGCTGTTTTTCAACAGCCTTTTTTATTATCATATTTTCCTGTCTTATCTTCAATAGTTACGTCTTTCTCAGAATGGGATTGAATTTTTAAGTTACACAGTAAACTTTCAGCTCCTCCGGCATAACATGCTTCCTGAGCTTCCATAACAACTTCCATCACTTCGGAATACTTGCCTTCAATCACTGTTTCAAATGGTGTTACCCGATATTTCAGTCCGGATTTTTCAATTACCTCAATTGCTTTATCAACAACAGCATAGGTTTTGGATGTATCGGTAAAAGGCAAAACCTGAATAGCTACATTTACTTGTTTATTTTTCATTTTTAAGTAATTATACAGTCATTAATCAATCGGTACTATACATTACCAGATGATTCAATGGCTTTTTTAATTTGGTTCAATGTTAACTTTCGTGAATTCGTTATTAACATACGTTTATCAACAAATCCTCCCATCTCGTTACAGGTTTGTACAACATCTGCCAAAAGGGTTTTAAGCCCAACAGAAAGAGGTATCAAAACCGTGAGGGTTGCAAAATAACCAAAAAACCTGATGTCTTCCAACTCAGCTTCCTCCTTCTTAAAAGAATATTCTATCTCTTTTAAAATAACCTGTGTTTGAAAATCTGAAAAATATTTTCCTTTAATGGATTTTATAACAATAAAGTAGCGAAGTTTGGTTCCTTTACCTCCCAACCCTGTAGAAATAAATAAGGGTGGTTTATCGAGAAGACTGCTTTCCAATAACATTTTACTTTCCTGATAAGCCAACACACTCCATTCCATCAACGACTTGTCAGGCTTTTGTTTATATAATTCCAGTGTACGAAATGCTTCCACCTCATTTACAGACGCTAACTTACTCAATAATATACGTTTATCACTCAGGCTCATTCCATCATCAAACAGTTTATTCTTGTCTTTTAGAACCTGAACGGCATCCAGCACTTTCTTCACATTTGCGCTTTCCTTAAGATATTCCATTTGTAACTTCAAATCTATTTCTTCTTCTAAAACAGAAATGTTATCACCATATTGTTTTATCTTTTCTTTATAAGTTTTCATTTTGTAGTTTTACAGACATTTACCTACAATAATTGATATTTAATCAATCAAATTTTATACTAATTTATCCCCAATTATAAAATCCCTACATATTGGTATTGTATCAACCAATCATGTAAATTATTTTTGTAAACGAAATTATTAACAAGACGTTTCAAGTTTGGGGGTATTTTTTGAATGAAGTTATCAGAACTAGCTAATGGCAAGGAAGGCGTTATAGTAAAAGTCAAAGGACATGGAGCCTTTCGGAAGCGCATATTAGAAATGGGTTTTGTTAAAGGTAAGAAGGTAAAGGTTATTAAAAACGCCCCTCTTAAAGATCCTATTGAATATCAGATTCTTGAATACAAAGTATCATTGCGCAGAAGTGAAGCTGAGCTGATAGAAGTTGTAACTGAAGAAGAAGCTATTGAGTTGGGTACTCAGGAATATTATGGCACTATTGATGATGAACTTTTAAAAAAATCTGCTACTCATAAACACAAAACAATCAATATTGCATTGGTCGGCAATCCGAATTGTGGTAAGACTACCATTTTTAATTTTGCCAGTGGTGCCAAAGAACATGTTGGAAATTACAGTGGTGTAACTGTTGATTCCAAATTAGCTACTTTTCATCATCGGGGATATAAATTCAATATTATTGATTTACCGGGAACGTATAGTATTTCAGCCTACACCCCTGAAGAAACCTATGTTAGAGAATATATATTAGGTGAGGCTCCGGATATAATTGTAAACGTTCTGGATAGTTCAAACCTGGAACGAAACCTGTTTTTAACCACTCAGTTAATTGATCTCGACCTTAAAGTTGTAGCAGCACTAAACATGTATGATGAGCTGGAACGAAAAGGGGATGAGTTCAACCATGAAAAATTGGGTAAGATGCTGGGAATCCCATTTGTTCCTACAGTTGGATCGAAAGGAAGAGGACTTGGCAGGTTATTCAATAAACTGATTGATGTGTACGAAGATAATGATGATATTGTAAGACACATTCATATCAATTATGGTAGTTTACTTGAAAACGCTATTGAAAGGATTCAGCCCCATTTGAAGATTCAGAGTGGTGATCTGAAAAACAGGATGTCTCCCCGTTATATTGCAATCAGAGCACTTGAGAAAGATAATCAACTACTTGATTTTCTATCAAAAAAAGATATCTACAACGATCTGATTGTTGAAATTGACAAACAGATCAGTAAAATAGAAAAACGGACAGGCGAAGATACCGAAACCTTAATAACCGATGCTAAATTTGGTTTTGTAGCAGGTGCCTTAAAAGAAACTTTCAAAGAAAAGCCACGCACAAGAAGAAGAAAAACCGAATTAATTGATAATGTGTTAACTCATAAATATCTTGGCTTTCCTTTTTTTATCTTTTTTATGTGGTTCATGTTCATGACAACATTTCGTTTGGGTGAATATCCTATGAACTGGATTGATGCAGGTGTAAGTGCTTTATCAGATTTTCTTACCAACGTGATGCCAGATGGTTCATTTAAGCATTTGTTGATTGACGGAATTATTGGTGGTGTTGGAGGAGTTATTATATTTCTTCCTAATATTCTTATTTTATTCCTGTTTATTTCATTTATGGAAGATACAGGATATATGGCTCGGGCAGCCTTTATTATGGACCGTATCATGCACAAAATGGGATTACATGGCAAGTCGTTTATTCCACTAGTAATGGGATTTGGTTGTAATGTACCTGCTATAATGGCGACACGTACCATCGAAAATCGAAACAACCGTATATTGACGATGCTGATAAATCCGTTTATGTCGTGCAGTGCGAGGTTACCTGTTTATATTTTAATAATTGGTGCTTTTTTCCCTGAACATGCCAGTCTGGTATTGTTTTCGATGTATGGTGGCGGAATTTTAGTTGCCGTTATTGTAGCCCGATTATTTAAAAGATTTTTATTTAAGCATGATGATGTGCCGTTTGTAATGGAGCTTCCCCCCTATCGTGTTCCTACCATACGAAATACATTGCGCCATATGTGGCACAAAGGGTATCAGTATTTGAAAAAGATGGGAGGAATAATTCTGGTAGCTTCAGTAATCATTTGGTTTCTTGGATATTTCCCTCAGAATGAGATCATAAATAAACAATACGACACACAAATTGAGCAGTTAGAATTAACTAAATTGAATGCTTTTGAAAACGAAAAGGCTTTGATTCAGAATGAAATTGATTCATTGCACGTAGAGAAAATGAGTAAACAACAGGAACAAACATACATTGGCCAGTTAGGACAGGTTATTGAGCCCGTTATTTCTCCACTTGGATTTGACTGGAAGATGGGTGTTAGCCTGATCACCGGAATTGCAGCTAAAGAAATAGTTGTTAGTACTCTTGCTGTTCTTTATCAAAGCGAAGATGGAAATGAAAACAGTGCACATTTGATTAGTCGATTGAGAGACGAGGAATACTCTAACGGACAAAAAGTATTTAACAAAGTGAATGCATTGGCATTTCTTGTATTTATATTAATTTATTTTCCATGTGTTGCTGTGATTGCAGCTATTAAAAAAGAATCTGGATCGTGGAAATGGGCCTTATTCACTATTTTTTATACAACAGGATTAGCCTGGGTACTGGCATTTACTGTGAACCATATTGGAAACTGGTTGTTTTAAAATTATGATACAGGAAATCCTTACATATCTGGTTGTTGCGTGGGCCTTTTATAAAGTTATCATATTCTTTTACAGAATATTTAAACCCGTTAAAGGAAGTACTATTTGTGGATCTGGTGGTACCTGTCCGTCATGTGATGCAAAAACACAATTATTTAAAGATATAAAGCAAGGAAGATTTCCGACACTAATGGAAGACAAGATAAAAGTATAAAATAAAAGCCCGGTCCGGGCTTTTATTTTATACTTCAGGGATATTCTTTAATACATCAATCAAATGATCCCAAAACTTTTGCACAGTCTCAATATTTATTCGTTCATCAGGAGAATGCGCTCCTTTTATTGTGGGTCCGAATGAAATCATATCCATTCCCGGATATTTCTCTAGAAACAAACCACATTCTAATCCTGCATGAATAGCTCTAACAGTTGGTTCCTTATCAAATAACCTGATGTATGAATCTTTTGTAATTTTAAGTATTTCACTTTCAGTGTTGGGTGTCCATCCCGGATAACCATCTGAATGCCTTACGGTAGCTCCAGTTAATGTAAAAACTGCCTCCACCATATTGGCTACATCGTCTTTTGCACTTTCCACCGAACTACGCTGACTGGTTGTAACAACAAGATGGTTTTCAGTCATTTTTACAGAAGCCAGATTTGTAGAAGTCTCCACTAAACCCTTAATATCCTGACTCATTGAAATCACTCCATGCGGACAAGCGTATATTGCATTAATCAGGTTTCTCTGTGCAGTCAGATCAATCATTTTAGCAGGTAAATCAACTGATTCAAGTTTCATACGCAGTTTGGGTTCAGTATTCTTCAATTCCATCTGAACATCATGAAACAGAATATTAAGAGCTATACGGGTCTGTTCTTTATATTTCGATGGAACAATACATACTGCAGAAGCCTCCCGAGCAATTGCATTACGAAGATTACCTCCATCAATGGTCGATAATCGCATTTCGCAATCGCGTTGCATTTCGTATAAATACCTATTAAGAATTTTATTGGCATTACCCAGACCCTTCTCAATGTCATCACCCGAATGCCCACCTTTAAGTCCGGATACAGTAACTTTAAAAGCAAAGGCATTTTGCGGAGCATCTTCATACGAAAAGGCTAATTCTGCGATAGTATCAATACCCCCGGCACAGCCAATAAATAATTCACCTTCATCTTCAGAATCGAGATTCAAAAGAATACGGGAATCAAAAAAACCTTCTTTTAGTTCAAAAGCACCTGTTAAACCTGTTTCTTCGTCAATTGTAAACAAGCATTCTATTGGTCCATGTTCAATAGTATTAGAAGATAAAAGGGCCAGCTGTGCAGCTATTCCAATACCATCATCTGCGCCCAGAGTGGTACCTTCGGCGGTTACCCAATCTGCATCGACATACGGACGTATCGCATCCGTTTCAAAATTAAATTTAGTATCGCTGTTTTTTTCACAAACCATATCGATATGCGACTGCAAAACAACAGGTTTATGGTTCTCCATACCTGTGGTAGCTGGTTTCTTAATCAAAACATTTCCAACATGATCTGTTTTTGCTTCCAATCCTTGCTTCTCTGCAAAATTGAGCAAATACTGTATAATTTTTTCTTCTTTCTTTGAGGGTCTCGGCACCTGACAGATTTCTTCAAAGTAAGTCCAAACTGGTTTTGGCTCGAGATGTGATAATTTACCCATTACTAAGTATTTATATCGATTAGGATTTTTCAACTATTTTATTTTAGAAAACAAAGTTAGAAAGTGAGCAATCTCTTTCTTTTTTGTTTCATCTCCTTTGTTTTCGTATGCATTAATCAGGTTGTTAAATAAACGCCTTACAATAATAGCATTATCGCATGGCAAAAAATATTCTTCTCTAGGCTCCAGTTTTTGCTGTTTGATAAAATATTCAATCTCCTTTTTACCAAGAACAGCTCCCTTATTTATCGGATTGATGTAAAACATTACGGAAGTTGTATCAACAATAACACCTTCATCAACTATTGCCGAATCATCCAGAAAGGCAAGAATAAAATTCTTTGGAAGATTTACTCCAAAAACAGGCATTCCCAATTGATTACATAACAGAGAATAAATTATCGACAAAGTTATTGGATTACCTTTTCGGGTCGTTAGAACTTCGCTGACAAAATTATTTTCCGGAGCTAAAAAACGATTTGTATTACGTGAATATTTATGCAGATCGAACAATACATGATTAATGATCCGAATTTTTTCGAGGGATGTTAAATGCTCATTTAGTTGCAACCAGATTTCTTTCTTCAACTGAGCAAGAACATCTGTAATATTAGAAAGGACAAGCTCAGGATATTGATATTTCGACACCAGATAAACTCCTTGTAAAAGATCTCTATCCTTTGTTTTTAGCCATTTTTTCAATTCATTGTAAATATCCTTTAACTGTATATTATGAATCAGACTTTCGATTCTCCCTTGTAAAAGATCATCCAAAGAGTTTTCCCATGCTTCTTCAAGTTCAGGTACGATATCAACTCTTTGCTTCAACAGTTCATTTTCAACTGATGAAAAAACTTCTTCATTAGGATCATCTAACAAGGTGATAAGAGCTTTTATCCTTTCTTTCTTCATAAATTATTCGGTTAGTTTTTTCAATACGTAACCTATTAATTCTTTCATTACCGGTTTATAATCTTTACTTGCTGTTCCGGCCAAACGATTTGCAATGATTACACATACTGTTGTAGCATGATGTCCCAGTAAAGCACTTAAACCATAAATGGCAGAACATTCCATTTCGTAATTGGTAACTTTTAAGCCATTATATCTAAAGTTAGTAATTTTATCATTAATATCAGGATCAGCCAATTCAAGTCTTAACACTCTTCCTTGTGGCCCATAAAACCCGGGTGCAGAAATCGTTACTCCTTTCACTACTTCATTTCCCTCCAATTTAGCCACTAAATCAGCTGAAGCATCAATTACATATGGTGATGTTAATAATGGATTCCAATTCAGACTCTCTTTAAAATGTTTTTCGAACTCCAGATCACAAACACTATTTCTATTTCCATAATAGTTTAGTAACCCATCGAAACCAATGCTTTTACCACTTAGCAACCAGCTATCAACAGGTAAATCCTCTTGCAGCGAGCCTGAAGTACCTATCCTGACAAAGCTTAATGATGTAAGTTCCTTTTTTACTGTGCGTGTTTCAAAATCAATATTTACCAGTGCATCCAACTCATTAATTACAATATCAATATTGTCTGTTCCAATTCCTGTTGCCACAACTGTAATTCTTTTACCATTGTATTTACCTGTGCAGGAAACAAACTCACGGTTTGATCTTCGTAACTCAATCTTGTCAAAATAACTGGCCACAATATCAACACGACCAGGGTCACCAACAAGTATTATATTTTCAGCTATTTCACCAGGTTTAAGGTGCAAATGAAAAACACTGCCATCCTGATTAATTATAAGCTCAGATGCTTCAATTCTTCTCATGTTAACTTAATTTTAGTTCAAATTAATAATTTTTTTTTGAGAAAAAGGATGTCATTTGGCACAATTGAAGACCAATTTCTCCTATTTATTATCAATCGAATTATTTAAATGGACAGCATTTTTACTCTTTGATTAGAAGAATAATTTTAAAGGATGTACTTTTGTTCCCGAATTATAAAATTTAAAGTGTGAAGTTTTCGGAATTAAATATTAATACAGTACTATTAAACGCCTTAACAGATTTAGGTTTTGATGAAGCCACTCCTATTCAGGAAAAAGCTTTTCCGGTTGTTATGTCAGGAAAAGACATGATTGGAATTGCTCAAACCGGCACAGGTAAAACTTTTGCATATATATTACCACTTCTGCGACAATTAAAGTTCTCCAACCAACGTCATCCAAGAATTTTAGTACTTGTACCAACCCGGGAACTGGTTGAACAAGTGGTTGGTGAGTTTAAAAAACTTACCGAATACATGAGTGTAAGAATTGTTGGTGTTTATGGAGGAACAAATATTAATACCCAGAAAGCATTGGTGTTTGAAGGCCTTGATGTTTTGGTGGCAACTCCGGGACGATTAATAGACCTAACATTAACAGGTGTGTTAAGATTAAAAAGCATCCAAAAACTAGTAATTGATGAAGTTGATGAAATGCTTAATCTTGGTTTCAGAGCGCAATTAGTGCAAATAATGGAATTATTGCCTGAACGCCGTCAGAATTTGATGTTTTCGGCAACCATAACAGAAGACGTTAATCAGTTAATAGAGCATCATTTTTATCAGCCAGAAAGAGTTGAAGTAGCTGCTACCGGTACACCTTTGGAAAAAATATTCCAGAGTGGTTACATCGTTCCAAATTTTTATACAAAACGAAATCTATTGATTCATTTATTAGACTCGGATGAATCAATGAATAAGGTTTTGGTATTTGTTAAAAACAAGCAGATTGCCGATCTATTGTTCGATCAGTTGGATGATAATCAACCTAATAACATTGGTGTAATTCATTCCAATAAATCACAAAATAATCGTTTTAGAACCGTTGAAGAATTTCTAAATGGTACTCGTCGGGTTTTGATTGCAACAGATGTAATTGCCCGTGGTATGGACATTGAACATGTTAGTCATGTTATTAATTTTGATATGCCGGAAGCCCCTGAAGCATACATCCATCGAATAGGACGTACAGGTAGAGCTGATGCCGAAGGTTTGGCAATTGCTTTTGTTTCAGATGATGAAATGGAGCAATGGAATGCTGTTCAAAAACTGATGAAGAAAACAGTAATTCTTGATCCTATTCCTGATGATGTGAAAGTTTCAGAGATGTTACTTCCATCAGAAGAAGAAGTATTAGCCGGATTGAAAGTAAACAAAGCTCCAAAGCCAGTTGTAAAAGGTGGAGCAGCTTTTCATGAGAAAAAAGATAAAAATAAAAAGGTTAATTTAGGAGGATCGTATCGTCGTAAATTGGCAGCTAAGTATAAAAAACCAAAAACAAGAGGCCAAAAACGTAAATAAGCTATTTGCTAATCCTGTTGTAAATGAAAAAAAGAATCCTGTTTTTAATCAACCCTATTTCGGGCATTGGCAAGCAAAAAACAGTTGAAAATCTTCTTGAAAAAGATTTCGATACCGAAAAAGGTGAATACGAAATACAGTACACACAATATCGTGGCCACGCACATGAATTGGCTAAAGCTGCCATTGGTAAATTTAATGCAGTGGTTGCGGTTGGTGGAGATGGTACCGTTAATGAGGTTGGATCGGCACTAATAAATACAAAAACAGCCCTGGCAATTATTCCAACCGGATCGGGCAATGGCTTGGCACGTTACCTGCAAATCCCTTTACGTATCAATCGTGCCATTCAGGCTATTAATCTTATGAAACTTAAAACCATTGATACATTAAGTGTAAATGGACAAGTATCATTAAATGTGGCCGGTATAGGTTTTGATGCCTTTATCAGTCATAAATTCGCCAATATCAAAGAAAGGGGCCCATTGGCCTATATGAAATTGATTCCCAAGGAATTTGCAAATTACAAATCGCAAACCTACACCATTACCATTGAGGGAGAAAGATATAAGTTACCAGCATTCCTGCTAAGTTTTGCCAATTCATCGCAATGGGGAAACAATGTTCACATAGCACCACAAGCTAAGATTGATGATGGTTTAATAGATGTTTGTATCATTAAAGATTTTCCTAAAATTACAGCACCTGCACTTTTAATTAGCTTATTAGACCAAAGTCTTGATCAGCGACCATATGATGTAATTACGAGAGCCAAAAATATTGTTATAGAATGCGATGAGCCAATGTTAGGTCATCTGGATGGTGAACCAATTCAACTTGGACAGAAGGCTGAAATTGAGATCAAACCATTATCACTAAAGGTTGTTGTTCCTCCAGCTGATTTTAATAAAAACATTTTAACTGATCCGTTAAACTCGCTAAAAGATTTAATTCCACCACTTCCTCACATCCCTAATTTACCGCATTTACCTAAAGGCTTACTTGGCAATGACAATAAATAGTGGAATTGCTTTAATTGAAGAAATGAACATATTGTGACGGCATCTGATCCAGGTGACGGATTGCAATTTCCTTATAATAAACTTCAGCAGCTTCACTTTGAATCTGAATTTTTCCATTGGTTAATGGCCTAGTCTGTCCATTATCGATGTATCTGGAGTTTTGAAGAATCATCACAACATGACCATTAACTACATGAACACTCTTGTCTTCAAAGCAAATAAGTTCAATTGTATTCCACTCTCCTGAGGCCTTTTCATAATTTGCACTTCGCAGACAGAATCCAGGTATTTGCTCACCCTGCCCCATTGGTAAAAAAGCTTGACTTTCATCAGCAACCGGATTCATTATATATTCTGGTAAATAGGCTTTAATATCAATTGCTGATGTTAACTGACTCCAGTAATCACCCATATGACCTTCCATAATCTGTAGTTCCTGCGATAACATCCATGTTCTCCAGTATTCTGCTCCGTATTCACCAATAGAATGATATAAAATACCTGAATCCTTTAGCAGATTTCTTCGTGGTTCAAATTTATTATCACCCCATTTCACTTTTAACTTTAAATGATAGTTGGCATATTCTTCTTTTGATATGATACAGCCATAAATCTCTCCACTCACCTTTAATATCTTTTCATCATCGTGTTTGATCACAGAAAAAACATCATATCCTTCAGGATTTAAACCAATCGGAGCAATATCATTTCCTTCTGAATCTTTAGGAATTTCACCATTATAGCCTAACTTATGACGATAACTTAAATAAGTATCCCAATCCGATAAGTCTTGGTCCAATAACATTTTCCACTCTGTACCCTGATTACTACATGATATCAAGAACATTCCTATTAGTACCAAATGGATGAGTTTACCTATTTGCAATACTCTAGCAATGAAATTTACCTTTTGCCACATATTTTTTTAATTTTTCAAAGAGTAAATCCTTATCAATGGGTTTTGATATAAAATCATCACAACCCGAATTAAAAGCTTGTTTTCTGTCAGATTCTGTCGTATACGCAGTTTGCGTAATAATGGGTAAATCTGGCCGTAATAACTTGATTTTTCTGGATGCTTCATAGCCATTCATTACCGGCATTTTTACATCCATTAATACTACTTTGACAGTATTATTCGTTGAGCAAATATCAACAGCCTCCTTACCATTTTTAGCATGAATAAGATTAACATCTTTACCCATCTTTTTAATCAAAGTTTGAATATACAGGTAATTTACTTCGTCATCTTCTGCTACCAAAATTGAACATTTCTGGTCTTTCGCCTTTTCTGCGTTTTTTGAACCCGATAATTTTTTAGCAGTATTCTTTTGAGCTGCTTTATAAGGAATACTAACAATAAATACCGATCCAACCCCCTTGACAGAATCTACAGTTATGTCTCCACCCATTAAGCGGGCATTCTCTTTCGAAATAGATAAACCCAAACCCAAGCCTCCGTCTCTTGCACCTGTTTGAATAACACCTCGTCTGAACCTATCAAAAATATACCCAATATTATCGGAATCGATCCCTATTCCAGTATCCTTTACATATAATTTTATAAAATCCTCAGAAAGATCATACCCTATTTCTATAAAACCTTCATTGGTAAACTTAAGCGCATTATCAATCAGATTTATTATTATTTTATTGAGTTTAACTTTATCCGTAATAATAAAGCTGTCCTCATCATCCAGACCAGGTTTTACATATATTGGTATTCTTCTTTCATTAGATCGCAGGTCATAAATAGAAAAAATTTGCCAAATAAAATCATTCAATGAAAACTCCTCAACATTTAATGTTACCTGTTTCGTTTCAAGTGTAGAGATTTCTAAAATATCATCTATGATTTTGAGTAATTGCATGCTACTGTTTTTGATAACCTTAGCATAAAACCCTTGTTTCCCATCATCTGAAGTCTCCGAGGCAATTAATTCAGAAAACCCAACAATACCGTTCATTGGAGTTCTGATTTCATGTGACATATTTTGTAAAAACTCAGATTTCAACCGATTAGCTTTTTCTGCTTTTTCCTTTGCATCTATTAAATCCTTCTCATACTTCTTAATTTCAGTAATATCTCTCCATTGACTATGAATGTAAGTCTCTTTCTGAAAATTAATTTTAGTGAGGATAACATCTAACCAGATAGTAGTATTGTCTTTTCTGATATGTAACGCTTCAAACCTGCTTTGCCCGTTCTCCAGACACTCTTTCAAATTTTTCTTAACATATGTTATTGCATCCTGATCTCCAACCTGAATTTTTGGAGAAATTTCAAGTACTGTCTTCCCCACTAATCCAGTTTCCGACTCATACCCGAGCAATTTATAGGCTGCTTCATTACAATGTGTTATTTTACTATTTATATCAGGAGCATGCAGAATAATAGGATCAGTGGCTTTTGTGAATAAGGTTCTGAATCTCTCTTCACTTTCTAATAGACTTTTCTCTTTCTGCCTTAAATCTGTCAAGTCCTTCCAGGTTACAAAAAGGTTTTTTCCTTCAGTATTATCTAATCCAAACAGGGTTACTTCTATAAGTAATTCACTTCCATCTTTCTTAAGATGAATCCATTCAAATGATTGATCTTCACCTTTTATTAATTCTTTAATGCGTTCTTTTGCAAATTCATCAGATCTTTTTCCATTTGACTGGAATTCGGGAGATAAAGCTGGATCATAAACCTTTACACCTATAATATCATCTTTTTTGCATCCCAACATTTTAAGAGTCGATCTATTGCAATCAACAATATCACCATCTATATTTATTTCTAAAATTGCGATATTAGCATTATCAAATAGCCTCTTGTATATTTTATTATATTCTCTCAAAACGGAATTTTTTTCATTTCAATACTTTTAATTTACATGAACAAATAGCTCAATGATATACTTATCAAGAAAAGTTCTTTTAACGTTTCTATAGTTAAGTTTAAAGTCAATCAAATGATTTGACCCTGGATTCACTAATACGGCTAATAAATCAGGCAATGTCAAGAATGTGACACTTTCTGCTTGTTTATTGATATTCCTAAAAATTTGATTCTATTAAATTCGGCCTTTGATCCTTTCAAACAGGAGTGAGTGTTTGGACAATAGCATGTATACCTTAAAAATCTTTTATGAAACTCATATTGAAAAAATCTATCACAATTTGGATTCTGTTTTTTGCTTTATTAGCAAGTTGTCAATCACAGGTTCAAACCAGTATAAAACCGAATCCAACCTTAAAATATCAAACAATCGAAGGCTGGGGATCTTCTTTGTGCTGGTGGGCACATATGGCTGGCCAATGGGAAAATGAAAATAAAATTGATGAGATTATTGATTTAATAACATCTCCCGATCAGCTAAACATGAATATTTTCCGCTATAACATTGGTGGTGGAGATGATCCTGCACATTATTCAACACCTGATAAACCCGGCCACATGGCGCATGGAAAAGGGATAAGAGCTGAGATACAAGGCTTTAAAACTTCAGAAAATCAACCTTATGATTGGTCTGCAGATGCAGGTCAGCGTAAAATTATGCTTAAGATAAAAGAAAAACGTCCGGATGCTATTTTTGAGGCCTTTTCAAATTCGGCACCCTATTGGATGACATATAGTGGCTGTTCTGCAGGTAATGATCCTTCAACAGCTGACAATTTGAAACCGGAATATTATGAAGCCTTTTGCGATTATTTATTGGATGTTTGTCAGTTCTACAAGGATTCATTTAAGATAGAATTTAAAACACTGGAGCCTTTTAATGAACCTTTAACAAATTACTGGGGAAACAAAGGTGGTCAGGAAGGCTGTCACTTTTCTGTTCAGTCACAAATTGATCTGCTGCGAATACTTTATCCAAAACTAAAAGCAACTGAATTAACCACCGTACTTTCAGCCTCTGATGAAACAGATATAGCCGGTTTCATTAGAACAATGGAAGCTTATCTGCAAACTGAAGATATCCCTAAAATACTGGGACAGGTTAACACTCATTCCTACAGTGGCAATAATACGGAAAGAAAAAAAGCACAGAAACTTGCTGAACAAATAGGTGTAACATTCTGGCAATCTGAGTCAGGCCCTATTGATATACCGGGACGTGGTATTACAAGTAATCTTGGCCTTGCACAACGCATGTTTAACGATTTAAAATACCTGAGAACACCAGCCTGGATCGATTGGCAGGTTCTTGAAGTTAATAGCGATGCCTGGGGATTACTAAACAGCCACAAGATGGATGAAAACTTCATTATTATGAAAAACTTTTATGTGCGCATGCAAGTCACTCGATTTATTAAGCAAGGTTATACCATAATCGAATCAGGAAACGATAAGCTACTATGCGCCCTTAGTCCTGATGAAAAAGAATTGGTAGCTGTTTTATTAAACGAATTAAAGACAAGTGAATCTGTTCGAATAGATTTGTCAGATTTTAAAAATATAGGAGATATCAAATTTTTCAGAACTTCCCTCGACGAAAATTGCACTTCGGTTTCAGATGCCTATGCATTAAAAAGAAAAATTCTTGAATACAATGCTCCTAACCAAAGTATTTCAACTTTTGTAATTCCGTTGAAATAAACACATTAACAAAATACTATGAGGGTGTCCAAAAACTAAACATCAAAACAACGTTAGTTTCAATTTGTAATAAAATATCATTTTATGTCACCCCTAAATCCCCTGAAGGGGAC
>NZ_JBNGOX010000066.1:0-16907 GCF_050589785.1 Carboxylicivirga caseinilyticus
TCCCTTATAGGGGAGGTTTGGTGGGGTATAATGAAAGTAAAGTTACAATTTGAAAGATTCCTTATTTGCAGAATCACTTTTTGGACACCCTCTTTAATTTGCTTTTATCTAGGCTTTTTCTTGATAACATCTTATCCAGTCAACACTTAAAGAAGATGGTACTTTAACTTTTACTTCATCCTTCAATAAATGCGAGCTAAAAACTAAATACATCGGTTGGTTTGGAATGTTTTGAGTTTGTTCATGAACTTTAACTCCATTAACTGTCCAGGTCAGTTTTTCTTTGGTCCATTCCAATCCATATATAAAGTAGTCTGAATCGAACTTAATGCCATTGACGGTAGTAAGCTTCTGAGATGCTGTGTTATTTACCATTAAGTGACTTCCAGCTTTAAATTGTTTAGAACCGGCTTCGGCAAATCTAAATATGTCAACTTGAGGAGCAATGCTTTCGCCAACCATCCAAAAGGCATGGTTAATAGGCGAAGAATCTTCTACTTTAACTTTAGCTTCGAATTTTCCATAAAGCTGTCTGAAGCTTTGCCCGGTACTAATAAGGGCTGATGAGTAATTAAATTCTTTTGGAACAAAACCCATCTGATCGTCCCAAATCTTTCCTTTAATCTTTTCTTCTTTGGTGGTAAGGTGAGCAACGCTATCTCTCAATTGTATATTTGACTCACTGAAAAATTGTTTCTCTTCTTTTAAAACATAAACATCATTTAAAAGAGCTTTACCCCAATAATAACCATTTATCCATTTGTTTTGATCAATTTTAGAACTGTCAAAATCATCTTCAAAGGTTAATTGCCATTTATTGATTTCACTAAATGAATTATGAGATTTAGTTTTCTCGTACCATTTAAATTCGGGTGTTTTTTTTATGTCCTCATACTCCGAAAGTAGAGCGTATTCTTTTGATTTGGCAAATCGTTTAGGATCTTCCAATTCTTTTTTGAAGGCAATAAAATCAGCGGATTCAACCAGTTGCTTTAATTTCTCAAAAGTTTCTAACCTTTCAGATTTGTCAATATTTACAAAGTTTTTGTAAGCAGCTTTGTTTAACTCTTTGAAGTAAAACTTAATGTCGGAGTTTTTTTGCAGACTCTTAAACTCGTTAAACTTTGTGTAGGCTTCTGATTTCTTAAAGTCTTTTTTGCCCTTTTCTTCTCTGAATTCAGGGCTTTCAGTCCATTTCTTTAATTCAGTAAATTCTTTAAGAATATTTGAGTCTTTAATGGATAAAACTCTTTCGGGATTATGAGAAGCCTTGTATTTAAAATATTTTTTTAAATCACTCGACTTTTTCAAAGATTCATAATCTTTTAATTGACGGTATTCCTTAGTGGTTTTGAATTTTTCAGTTTTTAACTGATCAACCTTCTTAATAAAGTCACCTGAGTGCACGAGTTCATCCAGTTCCTTATATCTTTTATAATTGGTTGAGTTTTCAAAGTCAACGAAACGCTTATAATCGTTCTTCAATTTTTCCTGTTCAGCTTCATACTTTGCTGTTTGCGGATACTTACTTCCAAAAAGAGAACTTAAAAATGAGGCCATTATCTAATTAGTTTTTGGGCATTAAATAACAATGATACGTGAGAATAGCAATAAGGTTAACTAAAATAATGAAAATTTCCATAGGTTTTAATAGCTGTGCGTTTTTGAGCATCTCCTTGTTCGATAATGAACGGTTTTTATCTGGCTTATTATTTGTAAAGTATTGAATATTAATATATAGCGTGTTTTGGTTCAATCATTGAATTAGACTGAATATGTGATTAACGATCATGTTGCTTACAATTTTTATTGTTGTAAAGATGTTTAAGAGCAGGTTAAGAAAAATTAACAATTAAAAAATAAGAGTAAGTAATAAAATGTAATGTAATATAAAATACAGAAATACAGCATTATAAAGTGAATTGAAAAAATGTATATGGGTTTTTAAGTTACAAAATGAAGTTTGTGTATTTGAGAGTTGATTTAGATCATGATTTATAATTTGTAATTATATCTTTTTTGCAGCCTCAAATTGATAGATTAAGATATTCAGTTATTCAAAACGATTAATAGCGATAAGGAATGAATGTTTTAAATGAAGTAATAAGTTTATACGATTCCATAGGTCTTAAAGAAATGGGAAGCGTGAAATTGATGAACAGGATTGATACAAAATTTTTATTGACCCCTCAATCGTTGGTTTCATGCCTTGCAGCGCATATTAACGACTATGATGTTGTAGAGATTAATAATAAGAGAATCCTATCTTATTTCACAACTTATTACGATACAGAAAACCTGAATATGTATCACGAACATCATAATGGAAAGAATCGCCGCTTTAAAATTCGTTACCGTGAGTACGCTGAAAGTGGTGACAAATTTCTTGAAATTAAATTGAAAGAGAAAGGTAGGACTCATAAGATGAGAGTGGCTGTAAATGGGTTTGAAAAACATATCAATGGCGGTGATCAGTTGTTTGTTAATAGTAATACACCGTATAGTGCTGATGATTTAAATCCTGTTTTATCAACACATTTTAAGCGAATTACATTGGTTAATAAAGCTACTTGTGAGCGAATTACTATTGATTTAAATGTTGGCTTTAATAATTTAAATATGTCGAAGTCACTTGATAATTGTGTTATAGTAGAAATTAAAAGGAACAGAGATGATATATATTCATCATTTGCACGCACGATTAAAAAGCATGGTTATTCACCATTGTCAATTAGTAAGTACTGTTTGGGTACGATAGCCTTAAATAATGATGTTAAGTATAATCGGTTTAAGCCAAGGTTACTTAGTGTTAATAAATTAATGGCAGAAGAAAGGGAGATGATTGCTCTCGTAGGTTAAAAATTAGATAGATAGTTAAGATCATTTATTTTTCAATAAACATGATTATGAAAACAGTTGCAAGGATTAAAATAGGATTTGTTTTTTTGCTTTTTGTAATTGCTAGTGTGTCGGGTGTTAAGGCTAACAATATTCGTCCTAATGGTGTTTTTGATTCGGATGAAGTATTAAAGCTGACTTTAATTGCTGACTTTAATAAATTGTATACAGAACGAGATAAAGCTGCCGATTATATTGTTGGTAGAATGGTATATACCGATAAGAAAGATGTAGAATTACCAGTTAAATTAAAGGTGAGGGGTAATTTCAGGTTAAAAGAATCAACCTGTGACTTTGCTCCACTTAAGCTTAAATTTGGTAAAGAGGATGTTGGGCGTACCTTGTTTAAAAATAATAGAAAACTTAAACTGGTTACCCATTGTAAGGATAGTGAAGAGATGTTGAACAGTGTAATCAGAGAATATTCTGCCTATCGTATTTATAATTCCATTTCAGAATATAGTTTAAAAGTACGTTTGGTTGAGATAAACTATGTTGATGAAAATGATGGCTCTTCTTTTACAAAATTTGGTTTTTTCATAGAAGATAAAGATGATATGTGTGCCCGGCTGGGAATTGAACAATATAAGGTGATGAATGTGACATTAAATCAGCTGGAAGAACAGGAAATGGTCAAAATGTCGATGTTTCAATATATGATTGGTAATGAAGACTGGTCTGTTCCTATGTTGCATAATGTTATATTAGTGAAGGATGGAAATCATAAACCATATATTGCTATACCTTACGATTTTGATATGTCATTTTTTGTAAATCCTCCATACCGAAAAGATATTACCGGAACAGCTGAAACCGTAAAGATTTATAAAGGCGACCGTGTTAAATTTGATGAGTTAAGAAAGCAAGTTGACTATTTTACCGAGACAAAAGAAGAGGTTTTAAATATGATACTTGATTTGCCCGAAATGTCGATTGAATGTAAACAAAGGTGTGTGAGTGAGATAGAGGATTTCTATGCTAAACTTGAGACCAAGAGCAGTATTCGTCGTAACTTTATGGCTCATGTAAAATAGGGAAAGACCCTTTCAGTATTCTAAAAAAGGCAATAATATCTATTGTTGAAAACAGGAATTTTTATAATTTTGCCAACGCATTTGCGAAAATAGCTCAGTTGGTAGAGCACGACCTTGCCAAGGTCGGGGTCGCGGGTTCGAGTCCCGTTTTTCGCTCGGAATTAAGGAAGTTTTACTTCCTTTTTTATTTATCGCCCAAGTGCTGAAATTGGTAGACAGGCACGGTTGAGGGGCATTTACTAAACTTTAGCTACAAAGGACTGCTAAAGCTGATTAATAAAGAGTTATAAAAGAACGTAGCTCAAATGTAGAAAAATTTTTCGGAAACAATTCGGAAACATTCTACAGATTTATAAATTTGGAAACAGATACCAGCCCAGATGGTGAAATTGGTAGACACGTTGGCTTGAGGGGCCAATGCTCGTTTTAGAGCGTGCAAGTTCGAGTCTTGTTCTGGGCACAAAAAAGAAACTCCCGGTTGATTTTATTCAGCCGGGAGTTTTTCTTTTTTGTATTTTCCCATCTAAATAAATTATAGGTATGATAGATTGTTGATTCAACTTTTTTATAAAAGAAAGATGTCTTAAAGCAGATATTTGGATTTAAACTTCATACTTGATTTACTTTTTTGTATCTTTTAATATCTAAGCAATTTTGGGAGGACTAGCTTGTGCAATCGGAAATCGAAAAAAGTTATATATATAGGATTCAAGAGCTTGAAAAAGAAATTGAAAGACTTAAAGACGTTAATATCGAACAAAGTCAGTTGCAATCTGAAAAAGATATTAACTCAATGGCTTTTAAGCTTTCGGAAATGGCTAAGCTTGCTAATGTAGGGTTTTGGGAATATGATGTTGAAAATGATAATGTAATATGGTCGGATGAAACATATAGGTTGTTTGATTATGAGATTGGGTCAAAAATTAATTATGAAAGTATCCTTAATCGTATTCATCCTGATGATAAAGAAAAGCACAATATAAATACTCAACAATGGATAGAAAAAGGTATCTGTAATCCTTTTGAATACCGAATAGTACTACCAAATGGTTTAATTAAATATGTAATAGCCAAGGGAAAGATAGAGAAAAACAATGCAGGGGCAACGATAAAAATGTTAGGGGCAATAACTGATATTACCAAGCAGAAAGAGACAGAGTTTGAACTGCTGGATTATCAAGGAAAACTGGAGGAAAATGTTGCCAAAAGAACATTGGAACTAGAAAGTAAGCAACACCTTTTAAGTACTGTCATCTCAGAAGCTTCTGTAATCCTTTTTGCACTAGATAGCGAAGGTATATTTACATTGTCGGATGGTAAAGGACTTAAAAAACTTGGGTTACAACCAGGTCAGGTAGTTGGAATGTCAGCTTTAGAGTTATATAAAGACAATCCTGCTATCATCTCTAGTATTAAATCTGTTTTTGATGGCAATGAAGTACGAATAGTAAACCAAGTTGGGGAAATATATTTTGATACTTCTTATACGCCTCTAATATCAGATAAGAAAGTTATAGGTGTTGTAGGAGTAGCAACCGATATTACAGAACTAAAACAAACAGAGAAGAGTTTAAAAGCCGCATTAGAATATAATCAGAAAATGACAGATACCAGCCCAGTAGGTATCATTGTTGTGGATAAACAAGGTCAATTTGAATTTGCAAATTCCAGAGCGGAGAAAAAGCTTGGTCTAAAAAAAGAGGACATCACAGGAATGACATACAATCATCCAGATTGGAAGATTACTGATTTTGAAGGAAACGATTTTCCTCAAGAGGAATTACCATTTATACGTGTCCAGAAAGAAGGTAAACCAGTTCATTGTATTGAACATGCTATAAAATGGCCAGATGGTTCTATGATTTATCTTTCTATAAATGCTGCTCCCAAGTTTGATGCTAATAATAATTTTGATGGAATGATTGCCACTCTTGAAAATATTACAAATAGGGTATTGAGGGAGAGGGAGTTAAAAGAGGTTTTTTCTTTCAGGGAAATGCTTATTAAAAATGCTGCTGAAGGTTTATGTGTATGTCACAATATTGATGAGTTTCCCTATGTAGAATTTACAGTATGGAACAATCAAATTGAAAAAATCACGGGATATACTCTTAATGAGATAAATGAGTTAGGATGGTATCAATCTTTGTATAAGGATTTAGAAATAAGGGAAAGAGCTATTCAACGCATGACTTCGATGCGAGAGGGAGAAGATATTGTGAATGAAGAATGGGATATTACAACAAAGAATAATGAACCTAAAACAATTTCTATATCAACATCAATAATCAATTCATTAAAAGGAACAACCCATGTATTAGCATTAATCTCAGATGTTACAGAGCTGAAAAAACAAAGAGAATCAATAAAGAAACATAATGAAGAATTGGAAAGGTTAAATGAAATAAAGAATCGATTCTTATCTATATTATCTCATGATTTAAAAGCTCCAATGGGTGCTCAGATGCATCTATTAGATATAATAACTAAAGACTCATCAAGTTTCACGAAAGAAGAATTGTTAAGATATATCGGTGTATTTTCAGATAGTAATAAAAGCAGTTATAATTTACTTGACAATATTTTGAATTGGGTAATATTGCAAATTGGGAATGGTAAAGTACTTATTGAAAATTGTTCTTTAAAGAAATCCATTGATGAAATCAAAAATATTTTCAAGGAAAATCTATTGCGTAAGGATATAAAAGTATTGACAGAACTTGAATGTGATATAATAGAAACCAATAAAAATATACTAAACACTTTATTGCGGAATCTTATCTGTAATGCAATAAAATTTTCGGAAAGAGATGGGGCAGTTACTATTATTTCAAGAAAAGTTCAGGGCGAAATAATTATATCTGTTAAAGATACAGGTGTTGGAATGGATAGTTCAACGAGAGATAGTTTATTTAACTTTGAGAAAACAATAAGTAAAAAAGGGACAAATCATGAAATTGGGACAGGTTTAGGGCTTTCCATATGCAATGACCTTATAATTTCGATAGGTGGTAAAATTTGGGTGGAAAGTGAGGTTGGTAAAGGAAGTATTTTTAATTTCTCTATACCGAATCAATAATATTATCAAAGTAGCTATATGATGAGTTTTAAATTTCTCCAGTTTGATTAGATTAGGATAGATGATCCCATAATAATTTTAGTATCCAGTGCATCCTATTATCTAATAAGGCAATGTGTTGATAAAATGATAAGCGGAATGACTTATAATCGTGTGGGAATATAGTTAACTTATAAAGGTGATTGAGTTTACCCTTTTCATCCACCCCTTTAAAAATTTTTGGTTCTGACCTCTTTGCGCAATTGTGTTGTAATAATGTATACGTGCAGACTTGATGGCATTGAATAACATTTCTGGTGGGCAAGAATTAAGGGCTTTGATTGTGTTTTTGCCGATAATCCCATCCAATTTAAGTTCACAATCAAAGAAGCGGTTTAATACTTTTTGAACGCCCCTGGCTCCCCATACTCCACTATTAACGCACCAATCAAAAATGATTTCTTGTAGTGAACCATTGGAGATTTCATCAATTTTAAACCTTTTGTAAAAGGTCTGCTGATAAAAATCCTTTACAAGCTGTGTCAATTGAGGAACATCAATCTTAAAGTTCCAAGATATTTCACCGTAGGTTTCTTTGTAGGTATCAATGTATTGCCAGCCTTCCCAATCGGGATGCAAATTCCGGGCTACACCCATATATGTTTCACCTCCTTTATCTCCGGTTACATTGGCGTAGTAACCTTCGTGCTTTATCATTCCATCAAAGAGTTCATCAAATGTCTTCATTCTTACGTTTGGTTTTAAGTTTTACATTGTTCACACCGGAAATTGAACCACCGAAAAGAAAGTCGATAATGGTGCTTAGTTTGGTTGAGATACCGCCATTAATGCTGCTTACAAAGGCTATTTGCCAATCTTGTAATTGTATGGTTTTAAATACAAAATTGTTGAGCATGATTACTGTTAACTAACCCAAGATTATAGTAAGTGTAGTAAAAAATACAGGCAAAAAACAATATAAAATATAAAATTTGTACTAGTATCCAGCAGAATATTTTATGTTATTCTGAATATCGTTAGCTATATTTAGATTTGAAAAACCTTATAACTAAATTCAAATCTTTATGTACCAATTGGGCCCTAATATTTTTATTCGTAAAAAGTATATCTCGGTCTTATTCTTCTTACATGTTGCCTTATTTATTACAGCCCAATCATGGGAATCAGACATAGTAAAAAAACTATCCCTTCATCAGGCTGTTAGTCATAACGAAAAAATATTTGTACAAACCGATCGTCCTGCATATTTGCCTGGCGAAACCATTTGGTTTAGTGCATTTGTTATGAATGCTGCATCGCAAAAATTAAATCTTACCGAAGTGGTATTGCATGTTGAGTTGCTTAAGCCTGATCAGTCGATCTATTCAAAGGATATGTTTAAAATTGAAGAAGGTAAAGCTGCTGGACAGATTGATTTAAAATATGGACTTAAGCCTGGTAAATATTATCTGGTAGCATATACCAATTGGATGCGTAATGCCGGAAGTGCTTACTATTTCTCGAAAGAAATAATTATTGTTGGATCCAGACCCGTTGTATCAGCCCATTCTAATGCGTTGTCATCAGAGGTAGTGGATGATGAATCGCAAGTAGAATCTGAAAAAATCGAATCAAAGTATAATATTAAATTCTATCCCGAGGGAGGTGAATTAATAACTGGTGTTAATACCAAAGTAGCATTTGAAGTGTTAGATGAATTAGGTTTACCTGTTGATTTTATGGGTATGGTAGAAGATGAAACGGGTCAAATTGTTGCTGCTGCAAAAACGTTATGGAGGGGAAAAGGTTTTTTTATGCTTAATCCTCAACCTGGTAAAAAGTATTTTATAAAGCAAACCGGCGAAATCGAAACTTTGGATAAAGAACCCTTACCCAATGCTCTTGAGTCAGGTTTAGCAATGGCTGTTACAGATAAAGGTAAAGATAAGCCTGTTCAGATAATGATTTCCAGAATTGGTGCACTCACTTCGGATAGTACCGCTTTTCTTTTGGCAACTCAGAATGGTCAGCCTAAGAATGCGATGAGGATAGATTTGACTCAAAGAAAGACTGTTGCTGTTTTAATGGAGAAAACAGAATTTAATAGTGGCATTGTTCAGCTTACTTTATTTGATAGTAATAAAATACCAAAGGCAGAACGATTATTGTTTGTTAAGAAGGACGAAGCTCTAAATATTGCACTTCGAGAAGTTAGGTTGCCTGCTTCTGGCAGGGATGCTGTTGAGATGGAACTTCAAGTTACAAATGCTGATGGCCTGCCGGTTGAAGGAAACTTTACTGTTTCGGCAACCGATGCTGAAAGAGTACCTGATCATAGTTATCAATCGCCAAATATCATTCAATATCTTTCATTGTATTCCGATTTGCCAGATTTGAAAATGAATGAACCGGTACTTTTCGAAGATTCCGGTGAAGGTAATTTTAAGTCGGAATTATTAATGTTGACAAATGGATGGCGAAGATATAAATGGGAAGAGGTGATAACTGATACCATTGCTATTCCTGAGTATCTTGAAGAGCCTGGTATATATGTGAAAGGAAAAGTTCGATCGTTATGGGGTAAAGATAAAGTGCCGGAAGGTGCCGAAGTAACCATGGTTGCAGGTAGTGTTTTTGATAGCTATAATGAGAAAGTGAATCAAAATGGTGAGTTTACCTTTATAATGAGCGATTTCTATGATAGCAAAAGGGTTGTTGTACAAACAAAAAATAAAAAGGACGCAAAAAGAGATTATAAGATTGATATTCAAACCAGCTATCAGCCACAACCTGCAGATCAGTTCAGTTATTTAACCAATGCTTATTGTTCTGATGTTAATGCAGAAACAATTAATATTGAAGATATACGATTAACCAGAGATTTGCTGGAAAAGGAATTAGCAAGAGTTGTGATTGAAGACACCTTTATGGTAACAACAGATGTAGCTATTGATGAGGTTGATGTGAAGGCCGAAAGCAAGAAGTCGGCAAAAGGAATTATGAATCAGAAATATGGTGCACCAGATTATTCAGTTGGAGAAACCAAAATTGGTGAATTAATGGGAGAGATGCCTTGGTATGATGGAATATTCAGCTTGCTCTATGAAGCATTTCCCGAACTGCGAATAACAACATCGAATGTTGGTGTTGACGGAAGCTCTGTTGAGTTAACAAGTAATGGAATGGAAATAGTGGAGTATTCTTCAACAACGACGGTTAGTTTTCAACTGATTGGAAAAAGAAGACATCGTTTCTTTGTTTATGTCGATGGCAAAATGGTTGGAGCTTCGAATACTAAGGGTATAATGAGCGGGATGTTAGGAACCTATTCTATTGATGATTTGGTAACGCTGGATCCCATGGAAGTTAAATCAGTTGATTTAGTATTTCCGGATACTCCCAATGCAAAGGCTTTGTTAACGGGTGATGCTGAGTTTTTTAATAATGAAGATATAGATTGGACAACGCTTGAAGGTCAGATAGAATATACCGTTAAGGGTACTGAAGAAGTTTCAACGCCGGTGGCGATTCTTTCGATTTATACTCAGGCTGGTGGCGGTCTTTATAGTACCATTGCCTACAAAGGTATTTCTAATGTTACATTACATGGATTTAAGAGAGTAAAAGAGTTTTATCATTTCGATTACTCAACAAGCATTAAGGATAGTATACTTTCTGATGAAAGAAACACCTTAGCCTGGTTTCCTGATGTGGAAACTGACATTAATGGTAGAGCTCCATTGAAGTTTTATGCTTCAGATGTGTCCAATAAAATAAGGCTGGAAATCAATGGTGTGTCTGAAAGAGGTGAGGTTGGAAGTTTACTGTATTATACACCAGATTCTCTGTTTACTTCTCAACAAACTTTGGAACCTAAAAGGGAACTATTAAATCAGCAACCGGTTGATCCACTATATAAGGCTCATCTGTTCTTACCCGACCGAACTCCGGTATCTTATGCGAAAATTAGTTCGGATCAGAATGATTGGAGTGCATTTACCTCAGCTGATGGTTTGTTTCCTGTTGACGAAAATATAATTCATCCAACCAGTACTATAAAGATTGAGAAAGCAGGATTTCAGCCATTGAAATGCACTTATCAGGATTTATTGGATTCTGATAAAACCCTTGAAAAAGAAGAGATTCGACAATCTTCTGACGATGCATTAGAAATTATTAAAAAGCTTTATCGGAGTCGATTTAAAAACAGAAACTCGAAGAAGATATACTTCAAAGGTGCCTATCGTGAGAAAATCTTCGATAATAGCTATTTGCATAGTTTAAAGGATTTAAGTTTTATACAAGTCTGGCCGAAAATGGCAGAGGAAGCTATTCCGATTGAGACAAATATTACCGGCAGACAAGAGTTTCATTCAATCGATTATGGTAGAAAAATTAACTTCACGCCTCTTAAACGGAATGATGTAATTCCTCAATTAGATCCTGTTTGGTTTTTGGAGTCTTTTCTCGATCTTAATTTTCAGAAGGCGTATGAATACATACTTGTTGGAGAAACACAATTTCAAGGGCGCAGAATGTATCGTATTCATTTCGATCAGTATAATGATGTTAACTATGCTTTTTATCAGGGTGAATTATTGATAGATGCAGAAACATATGGTCTTGCATGGGCTTCGTGGCGCTTTAGTGATAAAGCTAAAAAATACATTATGCCCGATATGTATATTGTGAGTGCACGGAGTAGTGAAAATTTTGAAGTGGTAAGAGAACAACGTGAGGTGACCTGGAAGTTTAACGGAGAAACATGGGATCCGGACTTTAGCATTTACAACGTTTCTTTCTATTGGAATGGAGAACTTAAGAAGATTGAACAGGAGACGGTATGGAAACCAATTTTTCAGGATGATTTTAAATTATTAAAGGATAAATTGCCTAAGAAGTGGAATCAGATAAACGAAACGAAAAAAGAAGTCGAATATAATCCGGCTCAATGGCGGGATAATCAGCTTTTACCTCCAGACTTGAGTATTATCAATCAAATTAAATTTTTAAATGAAGTAACCAGGTTTGTTGAGGAGACCAAATAATTTGAGCTTATGAAAGAATTTCTCCTTATCGTTTCCCTTGTATTTGGTGTGTTGTTGCAAGTTGAAGCATATACCATATCGGGTGAAGTAAAAGATTCGTTGACCAATCAACCAGTTGAATTTGCCAATATTTATATTGATGGAACCACTATAGGTACGATCACTGGTGAGGATGGACAATTTGAATTAACTTATGATATGGATTACTCTCAAATAGTAATCAGTCATATCAGTTACGTGAGTAGAATTGTTAATATTGATAGTAAGAAAGAAAAGCGTTTGTCAATTCGGTTAATTCCTAAAAAGATAGATATTCAGCAAGTAACAATAGAGAGTACTAATCTTAGGGCGGCCAATATGGATTATTTTAAGAAAGTATTTCTAGGTGTTGATAAATGGGGCAAAAAGGCTCAGATACTTAATGATAGTGTTTTGTATTTTGATGTTCAATATGCTGAAAAATTCTTTATTCCCGGTAAAGGGCCCTACGAAAAATTCATTGCCACAGCAACTGAACCACTGAAAATTCTTTTACCTGATTTAGGATATGAGTTGCGCTACGATCTGGTAACTTTTCGTGAGCAGTTTAATCCTGAGATTCGGCGTAACTCAATTCGAATAGTAGGATACTCGTTTTTTAAGGAGTTGAAAATTAATTCAGAACGAAAAGAAAAGAAGTATTTAAAAAACAGGAAAGAGGCATATAATAATTCAACAATGCATTTTGTGCGCTCTATGTATGAGAATACATTAAGAATGAATGGATTTTTAATTCTTGAAACAGATACAGTTTCGAATCCTGAAGGTCCGGAATATAAAACTTTTGAATTATCGACTTGTGGTTGTGCTGATTTTATGTTGAATGAAGCATGGTTAAGCGGTTTAAAAGGGAAGGAATATGAAATACTCTATTTCTACAGGGGAAAAAAACCTCTAAATCTGCTCTTAAGGAAGATTAACTTAAAAGATCCCAGAATAAAAAACTCAAGATGTTATATAATGAAAGATATTTGTGTGATTAGGAAAGATGGATCTTTGCCTGGCGGAGAAATAATATTTGATGGAGATATCATTAATAAAAGAATGGGAGCAGCCTTGCCTCTTGATATAATGTTCGAAAATTAAACTATGTTAATTATATAATCATAAACCCAGACCCATAATGAGACAATTAATTTTAAGTATTTTCCTATTGCCTATTCTGGTTCATTGTACACATCAGGATTCAAATGTTATTATCAAATCTAATACTGAGTTATTGGATATAAAAGATGGTGATCGGCTTATCAGGCAAAACTGGAGAATCAGTCCGCAGATAAAGCCTGATATTTTTAAAACAAGCGCAAACGAAGTTACCTTTTACACCGACCTGGATTCAGCAACTTTTAAGGTAGGACCGGGTAAAGATAGTGTTGATTTTATTATTGTATTAAATGATAAGGATACAGCATTTACAAGAATCAAGTATGTTTTGCCTTATCTCGATAAGCTGAAAGCTGCGGCTGAATATAGTTATGTGGATACGATCAATCTTCCAGCTTTTACTTACCAATCCAAGAGTGATTCAGTTCTGGTAAATCTTCGCAAACATTATAATCTGGACTCCATTGCCGGACGGGGAAGCGAAGTAAACCGAATGATTAATCTTATGTATTGGGTTCATAATGCTGTAAGGCACGATGGAAGTAGTTATAATCCGGATAATAAAAATGCGATCGATTTAATTAACACATGTGAGTCGGAAGAAAGAGGTGTTAATTGCCGAATGATGGCGACTATACTTAACGAATGTTACCTTGCTATGGGTTATCCTTCGCGATACATAACCTGTATGCCCAAAGAAGAAAAATTTGATGACTGCCATGTGATTAATATGGTTTATTCAACTCAGTTAGATAAATGGATCTGGATGGATCCAACATTTGCTGCTTATGTAATGGACGAAAAAGGTGAGTTGTTGGGGATTGAAGAGGTAAGAGAACGACTGATTAATGATAAACCTTTGATATTGAATCCTGATGCCAACTGGAATAATCAGGTGACACAAACCAAGGATTATTATCTTGAAAAATACATGGCTAAGAATTTGTATCGTTTTAGCGTTCATATTAATAGCCGGTATAATTCCGAAACCAGAGGCGTTTATCCAACCATTGATTATATTGAGTTATTACCTGAGAATATTGACTGGAAGGTGGAGCCTATTACCGTTTGGACAAATGAGGTAACACTTGTGAAACATACTACTTATCGGATTAGTAATCCCACTCAATTCTGGCAAGCACCCTTTTAATGTCTGTGACAAGAATTTATAAAGTAGGAATATAAATGAGTAAGATAGTTTACTGATTTGTATATCAGTAATAATGAATGTCACACAACAAATCTAAACCCTTAAAAAAATGAACAAAACGTTAATTGCACTATTTTGTGGTGTTTTCTTATTTACGAATTTATTATTTGTAAAGGCAGGAGAAAAAAGTATTGTAGCCAGCAAACAAATAAATGGTCTTTCAATTTCAATTGACAGCCGTCAGGAGTTAATAAGTATTGTGCAATATCTCGGTGATTACTTTCGTCTGAATAAATTTAATCTCGAATATAAAAATTCCATCGATCAATACTTTGAGAAATATAAAGATCATGAAGCTGTGTTGTTTGTGAAAGGGCTTTCTCAAAAGGGCTTTACCTATGATGCTCCACCGGCTATGATGCTTCATCTATCTGACGAATTGAATGTTGATAATGAGATGCCCGAATATCTGCTACGTCGAATTGGTGGGGAGGATCAACTAAAGAAATTTGTTTCGGTTTTGAAACAGTTTGTGGAGGATACTCATTTTAATGAATTCATCGAGTCACATCAATCATTTTATGCAGGATTGGTTGATAATATGGCTACTCAATTAAACGATTTTAATGAAATAGAAACCATTGAAAAGTTCTACGGTAAAAAGCAAAATAGCTATAATATTATCTTATCATGTTTGAATAGTGGTAATTATGGTCCTGGTGTAAGTGTTAACGGTAAGCTTGATATTTACAATATCATGTCGCCCAGAAAAGAAGAAAACGGACAGCCCGTTTTTGGACAGATAAATGATATTGAGTATTTGGTTTGGCATGAATTCGGTCATTCATATGTGAATTATCTGACTGACGAAAACAATGATTTGGTTGAAGGATACAAACAGTTGTTAAATCCTATTAAGGATCAGATGAAAAAACAGGCCTATGGCAGTTGGACTACTGTTGTGAATGAGCAGGTGATTAGGGCGGTAACGACCTTTTTAGCGAAACAGAAATATGGAGATGAGATCGCTGAAAAGGTTATGTATAAAGAGGTTGGCAGAGGTTTTATTTATACCGAGCCAATGATGAAAGCCCTGGAGATATACAGTAATAACAGAAGCAAATACCCAACTTTTGCCGATTTTTATCCAACTCTTATCAAGACTGCCTTTGATGATGCAAAAACAAACGACTATAATGCTCAATATATGATTAGCATCAATCAAACTTTTGCCAATGTTGATTACATTGTTGTTTCGGAAAAAGAAGATGGTAATGAAGGTGAGATTCTGAACTATGTAAAAATGATTAGAGATAAGTTTATGAAGGATAAGCAAATTATTACTGATAAAGAGGCGCTTGATCTGGATATAAGTCAATATTCTTTCATGATTTATGGAACTGAGAAGAATAATTTGTTGCTAAAAAAGTTTAAAACTAATCTTCCGATTATAACTTCAGAATCTTCAATCAAAGCCGATAAAGAATATGAACTTAGCGATGGTAAAGCAATTTTTAATATGCAAAATCCAGCTAATCCTGAAAAGTATTTATTGATATACACAGCCCAGAAATCGGATGGAATTGTCAATATTAACAATGTTTTTCATGGACCAACTAACTATGTTGTTTTCAGAGATCGTAACAATGTATTAAAATCAGGCACACTTGTGAAAGTAAAAGAAGGATGGAAGTGTTTGTAATTTATAATGATGATTTAAAAGATTGTTAAAGTTGTATCTGATTTTCTCGTCTGCCAGAATCTTATACTTTTGTAATACTTTCGGTTTATATGTTGAATATAATTAGCTGATTAAAACAATTTGGAATTAAGGATGATAATAAAAAGAAAAATGAAAAAGTTAGGTTTGATAAAAAGATTGCTGGGAGTGTTTTTATTAGCAATTACTGCAGTTAGTTGTATAAAGGAGAATGATGTTACTGAAACGTATGATGCCTTGAAGCAATTGGAAATTGATGAGGCACTAATTGCAGATTATATTGCAGATAATGGGATAGATGCAACCGAAATTATTTACAATGGTACAGCTTCGGGGGTTTATTATTATAACCATGAGATAGCTGATGAGTCAGATACAGAAAAGCCTAACAGTACCTCAGAAGTAACAGTTGCATATAAAGGTTATCTGTTGGATGGGACTGTGTTTGACAGTACCGATGAAGGTGAATCTATTTCTTTCATTCTTAGTGGTTTAATTGTTGGCTGGCAAATTGGTATACCTGTAATGAGTAAAGGAGATAAATTAACATTGATTATTCCTTCGCCATACGGTTATGGTCCTTATGCTGCAGGTGCAATACCAGCTAATTCTGTTTTAATATTTGATATTGAACTAATTGATTTTACAAATTAGATTTGAGCTAAGAAATAATTTAAAGGTGCGGATTTATCCGTGCCTTTTTTTGTTATATAAGGGTTTGTAGCAGTATATTAAAAGGTCATAAGAGGTTAAAAATGATTGAAAAGATTTGAAAACAAAAAATCCCGGAAGCATCTATATACATTCCGGAATTTGGTGTAATTATAATCTATCAATCATATTACTTATTCAATTT
>NZ_JBNGOX010000067.1:0-14344 GCF_050589785.1 Carboxylicivirga caseinilyticus
CAATTCAAATCGTCACGCTATTAAAAATCGCTACAAGTACGACTAACAAAGAATTTCAAAGATCGTTTTTTAATCTTAATCGCCCACTAGTGATTTTTATTCTAAAAAAACGGAGTATTAATTGTGGCCCTTGGGATTTCTTAAGTCAATATCCTTCTGTAAAACCCAATTTCCTTTTTGAAATTTAAAACCGTTATATGAAAAATCAGGTCCGTAAAAGCGATAAACTCCCCGGTAAAATGACTCAGTCGGTTCCAGATTATCCATTACAATCATCTTCAAATCTTTATCGTACCGCATCATCATACTAGCCCCCGCCGAATACTGATATATTACCCGGTGACGCGTCAAACGATCTTCTTTAAAAACCGGTGCTCCAAATCGTAATCGGTTATTCTTAATGATAAGAACATCTAAAAGACGTGTTTTTACAAATTCGTCGTAGCCTTTATAACCTATTAATGTATAATAAGTCATATCTTTTTCTTTTGTCTCTATTATATCCAGATAAATAGCTCCATACCATTTCTTTTCTGTTAAAGAAGCACGTTCGGGCGATTTAATAGTTTCTGTGGCATCAGTTAAAGGATAAACCATAACAATACCTTGATCTCTGCTGATTACTGCACCATAAAACTCATATTTAAATCCTTCTTTCTGAATACTGTAGGTTGATATTTTAACTTTCTTATCTTTCGAAATAATAGTTTGCATACGGTTTAATCCTGCCAGATTAGAATCAAAATACGAAGGATTCTTCCATAGGTTATTTAAGCGTGACTGTATAATTTGGTTTAATGAGTCTTTGTCAGTATCGGTAGTTTGCAGAAATAGTTTCTCAAACCAACACTTGGTAATCAGATCGTGAGTTCTTACGTAAGTCACATCTGCATTATCTGTTATTTTTAAACCATATAATCCATTACTTTCATCATATTCTATATCAAGAAAAAGCTTTGGATAATTCTTTGTTGGTTTAATTTGAACTTCATTTTCAAATTGCCATATAACACCATTACCTGTTTCATTCTCTTTTACCAGCCATTCAATTTGTAGAGTATTTGCATAAGTAATTTCCGAGAAAGCAATCACCTCAATATTCCCATCTTTACTTTTGATTATCGATATTTTATTACTTAACGCTTTTATTTCACTTAAACTTTTTGATTTCCACAAAACCTTTATTTCATCTGATATTCTATTTAAATGAAATTTCTTTTTATTAAAATCCTTTTCCAGGTGCATACTGTCAAGCATAGATACCCATGAAACTGAATTCTGGGCAACAATATTCAAAGAAACAAAAGCTAAAAGAAATATAAAAAGTCGTCTATACATATATAGATTTTTATATATTTGCATGTATTTTATATAAATCGAAAGTAATGAAGATTTGGGAGAAAATAAAACGAAATCTTAAGGTAAGAAATCTGGTTGGACTCTTACTTGGAGCTGCGGCCGGTTATGCATATTATCATTTTATTGGCTGTAATTCAGGCACCTGCCCTATAACATCCGACCCAACAAATAGTATTATCTACGGAAGCATCATAGGAATTGTATGGACAATTAAGTAAAAATGCTTAGCTGATTACTAAGCATTTTATTTATTCTTTTATTCCCAGTCCAGTAGAACCTTTCCACAATTACCTTCTTCCATAACATCAAAACCTTTTTGGAAATCATCCACTTTGAAACGATGTGTGATGATTGGCGATAAATCCAGACCTGACATTAGCATCTGTTCCATATGGTACCATGTTTCAAACATTTCGCGACCATATATTCCTTTTAGTGTCAATCCTTTAAAAATAATATTATTCCAATCAACTGTTGTTGAAGAAGGTAGTATACCTAGTAACGAAATCTTACCTGAATTGTACATGCTAGAAACCAATTGATTAAATGCAATTGGTGAACCAGAACATTCCAAACCAATATCAAAACCAATCATACCAAGGTCTTTCATAACCTGATGAAGATCTTCTTTAATAGGATTTACAACACGTGTTGCTCCCATTTTTCTTGCAAGTTCAGCTCTGAACTCATTGGTTTCGGTAGCAACTACATATCGAGCGCCAGAAAAACGTGCTACTGATACGGCCATGCTTCCAATTAAACCTGCACCAGTAATCAGTACATCCTCTCCAATCAGAGGAAAGGATAATGCTGTATGGGTAGCATTACCAAACGGATCCATTATAGCAACAATATCATCAGGTATCTGCTTGTTAATTTTCATAACATTACTTGAAGGTACCTTTACGTACTCAGCAAAAGCGCCATCAATGTTAACTCCAATTCCGATGGTTCTTTCACAAATATGTTGACGTCCTCTGCGACAGTTACGACAATGACCACAAGCAATGTGCCCTTCGCCTGTTACTCTGTCACCTTCTTTAAACTCTTTTACCTCACTTCCAACTTGAGCAACTGTTCCTACATATTCATGGCCAATGGTCATTCCAACAGTAATTGTTTTTTGAGCCCATTCATCCCATTTATAAATATGTAAATCGGTTCCACAAATGGCCGATTTCTTCACTTTTATCAACACATCATTCGGTCCCACCTGAGGAACCTTTACTTCTGCCAACCAAATACCTTTTTCGGCTTTTGATTTTACCAGTGCCTTCATTGTTGCCATTCGTTTATAATTGAAATTGTTTCTTACTGTTTAAAAACTACTATTATTACTAATAACAAAGTTGCAAAAGGGTTTTGAGATCTGCTTATGATTATTGTCATCTCTGTGAAAAATATTTATTTAATATTTCATCATAACATAAAAAACACTTGAATTTACAAATCAACTCAAAGGTTATCAATATATATCTATATAAAAGGAGGTAACCAATTCTGATTACCTCCCCAACTTTAAAGTTGCTCTATGAAAAAAAATCTTTTACTTGGCCCACCATAATTTAGTTGCCTGCATATCTGCACCTTGAATACCCACAGCAATAGATGTTTCGCTACCATTATTGTTCCAGGCAGCATTTCCATAACGCATTCTTTGTGGATATAAACCATTCAAATCCCCTAATCCATATATATCAATATCCGAAACACCTTCTGCGAGTACACTTGGATAACCTAAGTCTCTAACAATCGACCATGCTTCAAAACCATCAGTATATGCAGCTATCCACCTTTGTATAGCAATTTTTTCAAGCTTTTCATCAGTGGTACCTGTTAATGATCCAAAAGAAGAAGTTGCTATATAAGCATCGGCCTCTGTACTTGAAACCTCCCAAACTAACATAGCTTGTTTAATTCCTTCTTGATACAAATCTTCAGCATTACCATTCCCCAAACCTAATACAGCTGCCTGAGCCTGTAAAAAGTAGGATTCAGCAGTTAACATTACAATTTCAGGAAAAATTGGTTTTCCTTCATTCTTATTTTGAATAACAATTTCTGCTGGTGTTGAGAAAAATGAATATTGTACAAAAGGTTTAATCTTATCATTCAAACGAGATGGTTGTCCTACATAATGAGTAGATACAGGCATTTGAACAATTACACTATCCGCATAATCCTCTCTTACGTAATCTACATTAGCATTATCAAGAGCGCTAACCATAAAATCTACCCTCTTTAAGAATAAGTCAGCTTCAGCACCTTCCGGTTTAGTAAATTTAGCTTTTCCTCCAGCTGCAGGTTTGGCATATTTAGATAAACGCGGATCATTTTCATTACGGAGAAAATCAACTAATGTTTGTCCAAGTGTCCAGTCAGAACCTGCACCAAAATTATACCATACATCACCATAAGAAGCACTTCCCCATTGCGATATTTCTGTATCTTTTTCCATTAAACAATTGTCATCTTCAGTAGTAAGCAATGGATTTTGCAATGCTTCTGTAATAGCTTGTTGAGCAAAATCTTCTCCTTCTGCTCCCAATGCTCGTAATGCAATTCTTAATTTTAAAGTATTTGCAAGCTTCTTCCATTTTTGTAGGTCACCTCCGTAATATAAGTCATTTTCACCTGCATCACTTACACCAACACCCGTTGCTGTTGCATCTCCAATAACAGCCATTGCCTCATCCAAATCATTAATTATGCCTTTGTAAATGGTTAATTGGCTATCGAACTTAGGTGTGACAATGGTTTCATCAGCTGCCTCTGTATATGGAATCATTCCAAAAACATCGGTAAACATCTGATAATATAACCCTTTCATTATCATACCCATTGAATGCATATAAAGATTTTCAAATTCACCTCCAGAATCAACCAGTTTCATAAAATTATCCAGATTTCCCAAATAACCTTCCAGCCAATCCCATGAAGCATCTGTATATCCACCATTATAAGAGTAACCTAACTCATCACTCCACCATGAAGCATTATGACCAAAGCATACATGACCAGAATATCTGTCAGCATGAATTAAATGTGCTCTCCAATATGGATATCTATCAGGAGCAAATAATTTATACTGTGGATCAGTCATAAAAAACTTACCACTTACTTCGTTAGTATAGAAGGCATCAGGTTTTGTGTTGATTTCCTCAAAACTATCGGTACATGCCCCTATTCCAGCCATGAAAACCAACACTATTAAAAATTTATATATTTTCATGATTAACATTTTTAAAAATTAAGATTCACATTAAAACCTAAACTTCTGGTTGTTGGCAAATTATACCATAAAACGCCCTGGGAAAAGTTACTTGTTGAGAAACTTGATTCAGGATCGAAATTGTCCATCTTTTTATATATAAAGAATAAATTGCGACCAATAAAGCTAACAGACGCCCCTTTAATAAAACCATCCTGCAAAAAGTTTTTAGGTACTCGATAAGTTAAACTTAATTCACGTAAGCGAACATTTGTTGCATCAAATACATACTCCGACGCAATAGAACTCATTGCTCCAAAATAATCCTGTGCACTAATTGTTGTTGTATTATTTGTGAATGTGTTATCACCATTATCAATAACACCATCAACCAGAATACCATCTTCTCTGTACATTAATGTTCTCTCAGAAACACCGCTTGCATCCAAACCAGCATCACTTCCTGAATATAATTCACCTCCAAATCGACCATCAACTAAAAGGCGTAATGATATATCTTTATAAGTGAATGTACTTGATAATCCACCTGTCCATTCTGGTTGGTAATTTCCTAATAATACTTTTTCTTCTGTTGCCTGAGGCCTTCCTGCCGCATTAACAACTTGTTTACCATCTTCAGTACGCTTAATAGTAGTACCATAAATATCACCATATCCACCTCCAACTGTAGCTTGTACAGCAACGTTGCCTGAATTGGTTGTACTAAAAATAAATACATCTGTATCTTCAATTAAACTAACCAATTCATTTTTGTTTTTCGAATAATTGAAAGTTAAATCCCAGGTAAAATCAGAAGTAGCTACAGGTTTTAAGCCTAACATAAGTTCAACACCCGAGTTTTTAATCTCACCAACATTTTCTCTGAAAAATGAATATCCTGTTGACGCTGCCACCGGCACATCAAAAATCAAGTCTTTTGATGTGATTTGATACCAAGAAAAATCACCATATATTCTATGCTTTAATAGACTCCATTCAAGACCAATTTCTGTGGAGGTAATTTCTTCAGCTTTTAAATCTGGATTGAATTTTACATTTGGACGCGTAACTACCGTTCTTCCAAGGTATCCATCTTGTGCTAAGTTATAATATTCATTAAGCTGGTACTCATTTGTATCATTACCAACTTTAGCCCAGCTCACTCTAAATTTAGCTAAATCTAATATATGATCTAATCCTACAAATAATTTATCAGCCAATAGTGAAAAACTAGCAGAAGGATAGAAATATGACCAATTATCACGACCTAATGAAGAAGACCAGTCCTGTCTTCCGGTTATATCAATATATGCTAAATCCTTATATGAAAAAGAAGCTGATGTATAAATTGAATTAACAATTTTCTCCTGCAAAGGATTGTATCCTGGCGTTAAGGTTACAGCATTTGATACGGTTGCTTTTGATGGAATTTTAAAATTTTCTCCAAAAATACTCATATATTCATATGTACGATATGAGTGATTACCACCAAAATTAAAATTAAGATTTAAATCGGTAGTTAATTCCTTATCTAACATGAATAAAAAGTCAGCATTTGTTTCCGAATTTTTAGAATTAGAGTAATTAAATCTTCCTGTACTAAAGAAATGATGTCCAGGCATATTAACAGTTTCTATTTTAGTATTGACCATATCAGTTCCTACTCTGGCAAAAGCTGATAACCAAGAAGTAAATTCATAGCTGGTCTTCACAAAACCAGTCCATCTTTCTCGTCTATCTTCATTAGTATCATGATTCAAAATCCAATATGGATTCCCTCCTGAGTTTGTATAACTAATAACATTAAGAGATTCTTCCGGATTTTGATATGTTTTGAAATCATCCAAAATCAGGTTTCGTGGCATTGGATATACATAGGCCATAATTCCTTCTGTTCCTTGAACAGCTCTGTTTCTCATGTCCTGATTAAAGAAAGTGACTTTTGCATCAACTGATAATTTATCTGTCAGATTCGTAAAAGCTCTTAAGTTGAAATTATGCCTCTTCATTTTGGAATTTGGAAGTATTCCATTTGTCGCATTGTTAGTATATGAAAACCTAAGATTTGATTTTTCATTTCCACCTTCAAGAGCAATTGTATTAACAAACTGGCTACCGGTATCAAAAAATTCCTTTACATTATCAGGTTGTGCTGAGTATGCTTTGTTAACACCTGTCCAATAAGGACGTTGAGTTCCATCAAATGCAGGTCCCCATGAACTAGAACTTTTTAGCTGAGTAATATCTTCAGGTACATTACCCTGAGTTCCCTGACCATATTTATTTTGAAATTCAGGCAGTAACATAGGATTATCAAAAGTATAACTAGAACTTACTGACACACCCATACCCTTCCTTGAAGTACCTTTTTTTGTTGTAATAAGTACAACTCCATTTCCTGCTCTGGATCCATATAACGCTGCAGCATTGGGTCCTTTCAATACTGTAACTGATTCAATATCGTCCGGGTTAATATCCGAAATCCCGGTACCATAATCTGCTCGAGAATATTCTCCGGTCCCTGATCCTGCAGCTGATCCTGCTCCAGAATTATCTACAGGAATACCATCAACAACATATAAAGGTTGGTTATTACCGGTAATTGAACTATTACCACGAATTATTACCCTAGCCCCACCTCCGGGACCAGAAGTAGATTGAGTAATATTAACACCTGCCACCTTACCTGCCAATGAATTAATAACATTTGGATCTTTGACCAAATTAACATCTTCACTTTTTAATTCTGTCACTGCATATCCCAATGCCTTCTTCTCTCTAGCTAGACCTAAAGCTGTGACCACAACTTCATCTACTCCAAATATTTCAGGATCTAAAGCTACATTGTAGGTTGTTGCATCTCCTACCGTTACTTCCTGAGAGGTCATACCTACAAATGAAAAAACCAAAACCGTACCTTGGGTAGCGTTAAGAGTGTAAACACCATCAACTCCGGTTATTGTACCATTTGTAGTTCCTTTTTCAACGACCGAAACACCCGGAATAGGCATACCGTCTTCAGAACTTGTAACCTTACCGGTTACACTTTTTCCCTGGGCAAACATGACTCCTGCCCCAATAATGAGTGCTGTTGAAATCAACACACACCTTTTTAACCAACTAAATGTTCGTTTCATAGATTTTTGATTTTTAATGATTGGTTAATTGGATTTATTAACAATTGGACAATTAATAATCACTGTAAACTGACAATTCATATTTAAACTTTGGATCCTTTCAAAATATCTGGTATTATGTATGATATGTTTAATTTCTATACCTATTACTACTTACTATTCATTTAACAAATCACTACTTCCTTTAGTTTAGAATGTTATTATTAAGAATAACAAAAAATAACAAATAGCTTTATTTAATATTTTTTTACAATTTAAAACATTTTTCAAGTGTTTCAAAAAATTTATAATACATATCTTAATAAGACATCCTTAATAAAAGTTTTGTTTTTCGGCAATTAATATTCATGCTGAATAAATTTGAAATCTATATCAGTAAAGAATATTTATAACTCTAAGAAATAGCTAACACATCTTAACCTAACAATATACTTATGCCAAGCTTATTAATGTAACCTTATTAATCAGTAGACAAAAACAATAAAAGCAATAGAACAAGAATCAGCAGAATCACCAACACAACACGAATAATTGCATACCGTCTGGCATCTTCTTTTAAATGATCTTTTCTATTTTCTTTATCAAATGTCAACTTATTCCTTTTTATCGTAACGTTTGTTTTAAACTAGAACCTAAAACTACCAATCATGCCAATTATTCAATTGAACTAATGTTGAATTAAATTGAATTTTTCATGACGAAACATAACTATTGATGCACAATAACAATAATGTTGCACGCTCCAACATTATTGCACTCCATAATGTTTTAATTATAAGAACCATGCAATGAAGCATAAATACAATTTTACGTAGGCATATAAACTACCGTTTAAATATTACTGTCGTAATTCCAAAGCTTGGTTGATAAAAAAGTATAGGATTATGCATTATTCATACAATTAATAAAGCATACTAAGTTTGTGGTTTATTGCCATGCATGCTACCTTCGATTCAAACATAATTTTAAATGAAAACTTCTATTCTTTTAGTTCTATTCTTTGTAATATTTCTAATAAATCAATCTGTTTTAAGTCAGGTCACAATCAAGCCCGATCATATTGATGGAGTATATAAAAAAAGTGAAACAGTTAAATGGACAATCCAATTTAATGATAAAACAAAGGTTGATTCATTGCATTACAAATTAATTCCCGGTGGATTAAATATCTACCAGGAAGGTATTCTTTCAAAAAATGACACCATTATCACATACAAATTTGATTCTCCAGGTACTGTGCTTTTAAAAATAGGTTGGAAAAATGATAAAAATGAAATACAATATGCTAAAGGTGGTGCTATTGCAAACTCTGGCAAAATAGAACTATCGGATAAAAAACCTGATGATTTTGAAGTTTTCTGGGAATCGAAGATTGAAGAACTGCAAAAAACACCGGTAAATGCTCAAATTAAAAAAGACTCATGTAAAGTAAATGGAGTTGATTATTATAAAATATCCATGGATAACATTCGTGGCTCTAAAATACAAGGTCAGTTAGTTAAACCAAGCAAAGGAAATAAATTCCCGGCACTATTGATTGTTCAATGGGCAGGTGTTTATCCACTCGAAAAAAACTGGGCTACAGGATATGCACAAGATGGCTGGCTGGTTCTTAATATTCTTGCCCATGACCTACCCATTGATAATGATAAGCAGTTTTACGAAGATCAATTCAAAAATGAATTGAAAGATTATTGGACAATTGGCAATGAAGATAAAGATGAAAGCTATTTTCTTCGAATGTACTTATCCTGTTACAGAGCTGCCGAATATCTTACCAGTAGAGAAGATTGGAATGGAGAAACTTTAGTAGTTACCGGAACCAGTCAGGGAGGCATGCAGGCACTTATGACTGCTGGTTTATTCGCGGGAATTACAGGATGTGTTGCATTGGTGCCTGCAGGCTTTGATATGATGGGACCTGTCGTTGGCCGAAAAGGAGGATGGCCACAATGGTATGATTGCACATGGGGAGATCGTAATCCGGATAAAGTAAGAAACGCCAGCAAATACTATGATGTTGCCAATTTTGTGTCTAAAATTAAATGTCCTGTTTATGTTGGAGTAGGTTTAATTGATGAAGTTTGTCCTCCTGAAGGAATTATTGCAGGTTTAAATCAACTTAAAAAGAAAAAGAAAGAGATAATGATAATGGTTGATTCACCTCATCAGAATGTAAACGGATCGCAGGATAATTTTAATCATATGAGAGATAAGGTCTGGTTTCCAGCTTTAAGAGACGGTAAAAGACCATAAAATATTTTTGTACTCTCATTTCATATACAATTATTTTACATTAAGTAAGTACAAGGATGGCCCGGCAAGTTTGTCGGGCTTTTTATTGAAGTTGTTTTAAAAAACATCTGCTATCTTTTACATCAACATATTGACCGTAATTAGGTATAAGATGGTAATCATTCTTTGTATAAAGAGCAATTGCTTCCGGTTGTCGAATACCTGTTTCGAGTATACATTTTTCATAACCTGATTCAAACGCCCATTTTTCAAGTTCTTTTAATACGATTGATGCCAACCCCGTCCCTCTTTTTTCTGGCAATGTGTACATACGTTTTACTTCCATGGTATTTTCATCATAAGGCTTAATTGCCCCACAAGCCACAGGCCGATCATCTATGATAACCACTACCACATGATTGATTTGATCAATCTTATTATACTGAGCAAAAAATGCATGATCATCACCATCCCTTTTAGCTAAATCCGCATCTAAGAGTTTAACCAAATCAATAAAATCCTGATCTTTAGAAGTAGTTCTTTTGATAATCATGGTCATTTTATTTTAAATCAAACGTAGTTAATGAATATTAAATTGAATTTAACCGTTGAACAAACAAATTGTTTCACTCCTTTTTATTCAAAAGACTATCATGAATAATAAACTAATTAAGAATATTAAACCATTGGGTTTTACCTGGGTGACCAATGATCCGTTTTTATTTTGTGTACACCATCGTGATCTTTATCCTGAAGGTAATGACCAAATGGGACCTGCAGCTTCATTGTCGGGTAGAAACATAGGACAGGATTTTTCTGAAGAAAATGATTGGCGAATGTATCACGGACATAAGGTACCCGGATTTCCGGCTCATCCGCATAGAGGATTTGAAACCGTAACTGTTGTTCTGGAAGGTTTTGTTGATCATTCAGATTCGAATGGTTCAACCGGAAGATACGGAAATGGTGATGTTCAATGGATGACAGCTGGATCTGGCTTACAACATGCAGAAATGTTTCCACTGGTACATGATGATAAACCCAATCCATTGGAGTTATTTCAGATTTGGTTAAATCTTCCTAAAGCCAATAAGCATGTTACACCGTATTATAATATGCTATGGTCTGAAGATATACCTAAACATCAAATCAAAGATGAACAAGGAAAAGTTAGCGAAATAACTATCATAGCCGGCCAATTCGATCATATTTCGGCTCCTAAACCTGCACCCGATTCATGGGCTGCAAATGAAGAGAATCAGGTTGGCATATGGTTGGTTAAAATGGAGGCTGGTGCAAAATTGTCATTACCTGCCGCTTCTGCAGATATCAACCGATCTGTCTATTTCTATAAAGGATCTAAAATTACAATTGCCAATACCAAGATTAAACCTTACAACTCAATAGATGTATATGCAAATGAGCAAACATCAATTATAAACAGTAACGAGAATTCTTACCTACTGATTTTACAAGGCAAACCAATCAACGAGCCAGTTGTGCAACATGGGCCATTTGTAATGAATGACGAAGCTGGAATCAGACAGGCTTTTATGGATTATCAAAAAACACAGTTCGGTGGTTGGCCCTGGCAAAATTATGATGTGGTTCAACCACGTGATAAAAGACGGTATGCCATTTATGCAGATGGAAGGGAAGAAATCAGGTAAGGTAACGGATCAATTTCTTCACACATGATTATTTTTTAGGTTGAATAATAGTTTATTCGAGAGAAATGCTTCAGATACCAACCCGGAAGGATATAACATGGGAATGTGGATTTTTAGTGCATTAGGTATTATTGAATTGATCTTTAGTTTACTATTGTATAAAACCGAAAAAGGTCCCAAAGGCCACGGCCTGGAAAAACCTTCAGCCAACGCTGTTTAATTAAATTCATAAATCAACGGAGGGTATTTCCCTCCGTTTGTGTATCAAAACATTCAAAATCATTATAACAACTTATAGCCTTTCTTGTAGCTACTCCACAGATCATTTTAATCCCTAAACAATTTTATTTAGAAGTAGTAATTAATTGTAATATCTTTGCAGCCTAATTAAGTAAAACAAGCAAGGCATCGCTATGGTAGCAATGAGCTCTTAATTCACCACTATTATTTTGTGAGCCCTTGTTATGCATAGAAACACAATAAATGAAATTCGAAGATTTAAAATTACATCCTTTTATATTAAAAGCATTGAAGGATGAGAACTATTCAGAACCAACTTCTATACAGGCCAGAGCCATTCCTTTGGCATTAGAAAAAACTGATATTTTAGGTAATGCACAAACCGGAACCGGAAAAACGGCTGCTTTTGCCATACCTATTATTCAGCATCTGATTAATGAAAATGGTCAAACCAAAGGCAAAAGACGCATTACTTCATTGGTAGTTACGCCAACCCGGGAGCTGGCCATACAAATTGGGGATAGTTTTAAAGCCTATGGTAAGTACAGTCATTTACAAAACACTGTTATCTTTGGTGGTGTACCACAAAACCCACAGATCAGGCAACTTAAAAATGGAACAGACATATTGATTGCTACTCCAGGTCGTTTACTCGATTTAATGGATCAGGGGCATATCTCGTTACGCAATGTAAAATATTTTGTGCTTGACGAGGCTGATCGAATGTTGGATATGGGATTTATCCATGATATTAAAAAGCTATTGTTAAAGTTACCCAAAGAGCGCCAATCTCTTTTCTTCTCGGCTACCATGCCGCCAAAGATACTTAAGTTGTCGCAACAAATACTTGTTAATCCCAAGACTGTAGCAGTTAATCCGGTATCATCAACTGCAGAAACAATACAACAACAACTTTATACTACCAACAAGGAATCAAAGAAAAACCTGTTGTTTCACATTCTTGAAAATAAAGAACTGGAACAGGTATTGATGTTTTCGAGAACCAAGCATGGAGCGGACAGAATTGTACGCAACCTGCGAAATAAAAAAATTGACTGTGCTGCCATTCATGGAGATAAGAGTCAGAATCAACGACAGAAAGCACTGAAACAATTTAAAGATGGCCAGATTCGTGTGCTGGTTGCAACTGATATTGCTGCCCGTGGAATTGATATTGATAAACTGCGCTTTGTAATCAACTACGACATTCCAAACGAACCGGAAACCTATGTGCACCGAATCGGGCGATGTGGTCGTGCCGGCGAAGAGGGAGTTGCCATATCTCTATGCGAGCCTGAAGAAAATGCATATGTAAGAGATATCGAAAAGTTGATTAAACAAAAAATAGAAGTTGTAAGCGACAATCCTTTTCCGCAAACTGATAAACCCATGAATACAGAAGAGAAAAAGGAATTTGAGAAGGAGAAGCAACGTAAAAAGGATGAGTTTTTTGCCAACCGTAATAAAAAACGGGGCAGTCAAAATCCTGGTTTCCGCCGAAAAAGAAGATAATATAATAGCTGCTCCCCGATTCTCATCGGGGAGTTTTTTGTTTCTATTTCCGCTATTTTAATAAAATTAGAATTGAGCTCCGGGAAATTCATTATTTTCACGCCTCGAACAAACTAATAAAACATGCTTGATTTTAAAATTGACGAGGCTAAATGTACCCAATGTTCATTATGCGCTAAGGAATGTCCTTCTTTGATTATTGATGGAAAAAACGGAATACCGGTTATAAAAGAAGGAAAAGAGAAAAACTGTATTAAGTGTCAGCATTGTTTGGCTGTTTGCCCAACAGGTGCTCTTTCAATATTTGGCAAAAATCCTGAAGACAGCATAGAAGTTACCAGTGAGATTCCTTCGGCTGAAGAAATGGAACGATTGATTAAAACCCGTCGTTCGGTTCGTAAATTTAAAAAGGTAGAATTGGAAGAAGCCACAATTCAAAAATTGATTGAAAGTGCTGCTTTTGCTCCTACGGGTCATAATAAAAACCAGGTATTACTATCGGCAACCTATACCAGAGCCGAAATGGATAAAGTGCGCGAAGCTGTTTACAATGCCATTAAAAAAGCCAAAGAAGAAGGTAAAGTGGAAGGATCATTAGCAATGTATGGTGCTTTCCAGCAAGTATGGGAATCCAAAGGAATTGATGTCATCTTCCGCGATGCTCCACACCTGATAATTGCTACTGCTCCTGCAACAAACAGCAATAGTGTTGCTGACTGTGTAATTTCGCTTAGTTATTTTGAGTTATTAGCCAATTCAATGGGAATAGGCACTCTATGGAATGGCTTTTTAAAAGCAGTGATGGAACATGTGGCAAGCGAATTAAAAGGATTGTTTAATATTCCTGAAGATCATACTATTGGTTATATGATGGTATATGGATTACCTGCTGTGAAATTTGCTCGCTCAGTTCAGTCAGAAGGATTGCATTTGAATCGTATTCAGCTAAGATAATTTCGAGGGTCGGATCTTTATTATTA
>NZ_JBNGOX010000068.1:0-13812 GCF_050589785.1 Carboxylicivirga caseinilyticus
ATAGAGTAATCTTTCTGTGTGCGCTTAATGTACTTTCTTTTAGCTTCTTCTGTCATAGCTTTACTTATTGTGTAACGCTATTTCAGGACTAGACAATGAACTTAATTAAAAAAGCTCCTGAAATATTTCAGGAGCTCACTTATCTAAAAACTAATTTCTACTATTCTACTTCATAATTCCAGCAATCATCAAATAAGCTTCCGTCACCGGTCCATTCACCGTCAACGTAATATTCGTTGATCTTAGTAAGCAGTTCGCTTAATTGACTAACTGAGTATGAGGAAGCACCACCACCTAAAACAACATTTGCTTCATCCAGAATATCCTGAACGGTCATTCCATCAAAAACAGAGCCATCTGCAATTATCAGATCTCCTAAATCTTCATTGGCTGCAGAAAAGTTTTCATCATAGGCATCAAATACTGTACTTAAAGTAAGGGCCACTACATGTCCTGCAAATGTATTCTTTAATGTTTTAGAGTTTGGATCAATATAGTCCTGCATTAATGGAAGTGGCTTCCCTCCTGATGGTAAAAAGGCTTCAACGGCAGCTGCTGAAGTTAAAGTAAGCGTATAGTCACCTCCAACAACCAGTCCATTCGGGAAAGCATTATCAAAATTTAGATCCCTGTACATGCCTGGATTATTGCCACTGGCCGGTGCACCCCAACCACCGGGTGTTTGTGTTCTGAATGGCTCGCATTCATAATCACAATCTTTCCAGCAAAAATCTAGTTCGTAATTTATACCGTACAATATATTATCAGCAGTTACCCACCACCATTTAAATTCTATACTACCATCATCATTATACCTATTGGCATATACTTTAATGGCTAGTTTAAAGCATACACCCCATTCTTCATTATAAGGAATTTTAAATATTGCTACCGGTGCCTTGTCGAAATCTATCTGATACGGGTAACTTTCATAATCACCGGCATAAATATCAGTACCAGCAGCAGACCAAATATTAACAGACAAATAGTTAATTACCCAACCATCAATTCCCCCTACTTTAACATATAGGAATTCACCGTCGTTAAAAACATCAACATCAGCAGAACTGTAGAAAGGAAAATACATTTTTTCACCGCAGAATTCGACTGACATATTAGCGTAAGTAAAGTAGAATTCATTAGCATCCACATACACCCAATCACTTTCAGCTCCTTTTAAAAGTGCTTTTTGTGCGGCATCTAATTCTATTTCCTTCATGGACTCTTGCTGGCAGGCATTAAATCCTATTAATAATGCCAACATAAACAGGCTAAATAATTTACCTTTCATAATATTTGTTTTACAGGTTTATTTTTGATGCAAGTTCTAACCTTTATACGCTAATGTCAATTTTGCTTTTATGAATTGCAGGAATAATATTATAAAAGGTAATTTTTGTATGACAAAATAGTTCATTTGTAGATCTTGAGATTTGTCTTAACGTTAATTTTTTAGTAGTTATACAATAGCAGACAACGGAATAGCTATACTTGAATCAATATCCGGATAAGAAATACTTAAAGGCAAACAAACTTTCACATTTGAATGATTGAAGTTTTTGCTTTTGATCCGGCTATTCAGTTTTTAATCTTCTGATAACTTAATTGATTTAATGTTTGTATCAATTAATTCTATATTCAAATTGTTTTTTCCCAATAAAAAGGCAATGTTATTGTTACCAAAAGCTTCTCCTGGTTGAGGCGGTGAAATCAAAAATAATCCTTTGTTTTGAAGGATATCTATTTCCTGCACTAACTCATCAACTATAAAACAGAGATGATGAAGGCCTCCACCTTTTTTTGCAAACTGAAACATCGGAGATTCATCTTCCGAAGGCTCAATAAGTTTTATGGTTATTGAATTCTCCTTTTCCATAAATACAATATTCACTTTTTGACGAGTATTTAAGGTTGGTTTTGTCATTTGACTATAGCCAAAATTATCCTTCCATTGATTGATGCCTTCCTCCAAAGATCTTACTACTATTCCAATATGGTCTATTTTCATCATTCTAATATGTTTTGAATTTTAAAAGTAATTTCAACTAAAATAAGAAATTATTCAATTTAAGAGTTTTTCATTTTTTAATTGACCTTGGTTAAAGACATACGCTCTAAATTATTGTGCATTATTTAATAACTAATGAATAAATAGGAAAATGCATGGTTTAATTTATATGTGTGTCGGATTTTGTTCCTAAAGCATACTTTCTCCCCACTCTCACCTCTAACTCCTAAAGGAGAAATCCGCGCGCGATTGGTCCCTTTAGGGACACAGGGTGTGTTGTGGGCCAGATAGGAATTCAATCCGATAGTCATTTTAATTTATATTTAGAATGATTTAAAATTGGTAAGATTGGCTTGGTGTAGTAAATGGAACTATTGGACAAAAAAAAAGACTCTTTTGTCATAATAGTGCTTTAACAATGACTTTGATTATTAATTTCGAGAGGGTAAAAGCTATGCTTTATATTAACCAACCTACTCATCCTTTCTGTGACTGAGGAAGCGGAGCTATGAATTAGGTTTTAGTTTATAGTGGATAGTTTATGGTAGAAATGCATTACACTCATGGTATCAAAAGAAATGAAAAAGTTATTCTGGATCTATGTTTCCATGGGATATTCTAATTCTTAATATTCTCACTTGAATTGTTATGAAAAAAGTATTGATCGTGTTTGGCACCCGGCCTGAAGCTATTAAGATGGCTCCTGTAGTTAAAGCATTCGCAGAAGCTAATAATGATTTTGAATCAAAGGTCTGTGTTACTGCCCAACATAGAGAAATGCTTGATCAGGTTTTAAATCTTTTTCAGATTAAGCCTGATTATGATTTAAACCTGATGCGTCCGGGTCAGAATCTTTATACGCTTACAGCAGATATTGTAACCGGAATGAAGGATGTTTTGGAGAGCTTTAAACCGGATGTGGTATTGGTTCATGGAGATACTACCACATCAACTGCCACAGCATTGGCAGCCTTTTATTCAGGTGCTAAAGTTGGGCATGTCGAAGCCGGTTTAAGAACTTATAATAAATGGGCTCCTTTCCCTGAAGAAATTAACAGGCAGTTAACTGGCCGTATAGCCGATTTTCATTTTGCACCCACAGAACAATCTAAATTAAATTTATTGAATGAAGGAGTAAATAGTGAAAACATAACAATCACCGGTAATACCGTAATTGATGCCTTATTTGAAAGCATAACCATCATTGATAATCTTGAAGAACATACAGGTCTTATTGAATTAAAAAAACAGTTTGATAATAATCGTGAAATGATCCTTGTTACCGGTCATCGAAGAGAAAACTTTGGACAGGGATTTATAGATATTTGTTTGTCTTTAAAAGCAATTGCAGACGGTTTTGACGGTGATATTGTTTATCCGGTCCACTTAAATCCAAATGTACAAAAACCTGTTTTTGAAATATTAAAAGATGTCCCCAATATTAAATTAATAGATCCGCAACCATATGAGTGTTTTGTATGGCTGATGAATCGTGCTAAAATAATTATAACCGACAGTGGTGGTGTACAGGAAGAGGCTCCCAGTCTGGGTAAACCTGTCCTGGTAATGAGAGAAACAACCGAACGTCCTGAGGCTGTGGAGGCTGGTACTGTTCTATTGGTGGGAACTGATAAGGATCGTATTGCTCAGGAAGCATTCAGGTTGCTTAATGATGCAGAAGCTTATAAGCAAATGAGTCAGCTGCATAATCCTTATGGTGATGGTAAGGCTGCAGGAAGGATTGTTGAGTTTCTTAAGAGTGTTAAATTTTAAGTTGTGAGTTTTTAGTTGATAGGGAATAGTAGATAGAAAGTGGAGTGGAGAATAGTAGAAAGTGAATGGGGGATGGAACGGTGTATGAGTTTCGAAAATTATATAAGTGATTTTAAATATTAAATCTATGCATGATTATAAGGATCTAAAAGTATGGCAGGATTCCATTGATTTTGTTGTTTCAGTTTATGAACTTACAAAAGCTTTTCCAAGTGAGGAAATATATGCATTGACTAGTCAAATTAAAAGAGCTGTTGTATCCATACCTTCAAATATTGCAGAGGGGGCCAATAGAAACACAGATAAGGAATTTATACAGTTTTTGTATATCGCTTTAGGATCAGCATCAGAAGTGGAAACTCAATTAATCATAGCTAATCGTCTAGGGTATTTGGAGAATATTGAAACAGAATCAGATCAAATTACCAGTATTCGAAAAATGATTAATGCCCTAATAAAGTCAATCAGGAGACGGAGCAATTAATTTATCATTGACTATCTACCATAAACCATCCACCAAAAACTATCCACTATTAACCATCTACCATAAACTAAATAAAAATGACAAAAAACATAACAGTTACCACCGTAGGGCTTGGCTATATCGGGTTGCCAACTAGTGCTTTGGTAGCTTCCAATGGAATTAAGGTACAGGGAATGGATGTGAATCCATCAGTTGTTAAAACAATCAATCAGGGTGAAATACATATTGTAGAACCGGAGCTAAAAGATTATGTATCAAAGGCTGTAGAAGAGGGTTTTTTATCGGCTTCAACAGAAGTTCAAAGTGCAGATGTATATCTGGTGGTTGTACCTACTCCATTTAAGGGGAACCATGAACCAGATATTTCGTTTGTAGAGTCGGCTACAGAAAACATCCTTCCTCATCTTAAAGAAGGAGATTTATATATTATAGAGTCCACTTCGCCTGTTGGTACAACTGAGAAAATGAGAGATCTGATTTATCAGAAAAGACCTGAATTGAAAGATCAGTTATTTATTGCTTATTGTCCTGAAAGGGTATTACCCGGCAACGTCATGTATGAACTGGTGAATAATGACCGGGTGATTGGGGGTATTAATGAAGAGTCTACACAAAAGGCCATGGATTTTTATGCTTTGTTTGTAAAAGGTAAATTACACGCAACCAATGCACGAACTGCCGAAATGTGTAAGCTAACTGAGAATGCCAGTCGGGATGTTCAAATTGCATTTGCTAATGAGTTATCATTAATATGCGATAAGGCCGGTATAAATGTTTGGGAATTAATTGAATTGGCAAATAAGCATCCGAGAGTTAATATTTTACAGCCTGGTTGTGGTGTGGGAGGACATTGCATTGCGGTAGATCCATATTTTATCGTATCTGATTATCCAAGAGAATCACAATTGATTGGAAAAGCCAGGGAAACAAATAATTATAAGTCTTTTTGGGTTGCTGAGAAAATTGAGAATACCAAGTTAGCTTTTCAGTTAAAGCATGGTCGTGTGCCTTCTTTGGCTATTATGGGACTGGCATTTAAACCAAATATTGATGACTTAAGAGAGTCACCAGCAAAATACATTGCACAAAAAGTAATTCAGAATGCACATGACGAAGAAATCTTCTTTGTAGAACCTAATATAACGGAGCATCAGATTTTTAAATTGTCGGATTATAAAACTGCTTATGAAAGAGCTGATATAGTTGCCTTTTTGGTTGCGCATGATGAATTTAAGACCTTGCCAAAGACAGACGAAAAAGTGGTTCTTGATTTTTGTGGAATCTATAAATAAGTTTAAGTAAAGTTATAAGTAATAAATTATGAGTGTTGAGTTAAACACACGTCAATAAAAACTTAACACTTAAAACTCAAAACTTTTAGTTACTTACCACTTATAAGTCAGAACTATTCACAATCAACTATCGACCATTCACTATATACTAGCCACTAAAAACTAACCACTATCATAATGGAACCATCTTTAATTAATTTACCTAAGCACCTAGATGAAAGAGGTAACCTGTCCTTTATTGAAGAAGACAGTCATTTACCTTTTGAAATTCAAAGAATATACTGGATTTACGATGTTCCTGGAGGAGAAGTAAGGGGTGGACATGCATTTAAAAAAAATGAAGAGTTAATTGTTGCTCTTTCAGGTAGCTTTGACGTAGTATTGCACGATGGAGAAAAGGAATATATTTTTCATCTTAATCGATCATATAATGGAGTCTACATTCCTAAAATGATTTGGCGTAGTTTGAAAAATTTTTCGACTAATTCACTTGCTCTTGTAGCAGCATCAGAGAAATTTGATGAAGGTGATTACATTCGCAATTTTGAACAATTTAAAGGTTAATCAGGAATGAAGAATATTAAAGTTTTTGATTGCCCAGTGATTGAAGTACCAAAAGTTTCCAATCGTGCTGGTAATATTTCAATTGTAGAAGGATATCAGAATCTTCCATTTGATTTTAAGAGAATTTTTTACATTTACGATATTCCAGCTGGAGAATCCAGAGGAGCTCATGCACACAAGGAATGTCATCAATTTATTATAGCAGCGAGTGGGAGTTTTGAAGTATCTATAGATGATGGGGTGAATAAAAAAACTGTGACTTTAAACAGACCTTTCTATGGATTACATATACCTCCCGGGATATGGGCACATGAATTAAATTTTTCTTCCGGGGCTATCTGTCTGGTAGTTGCATCACATAAGTATGACGAAAAAGATTATATAAGAAATTATTCAGAATTTTTAGAATGGAAGTCGTTGAAGTAAAAATTGAAGAATTTAAGGCTATAGAAAGTAATCAACTTCATGTTTTCCAATCCGTTGCTTTTAATGAATTAAATAGGGAAAAATGCGACAAAGTTTATTATTTGTTATTTAAAGATAGCAAGTATAGACTAGGACTAATATTAGGTGCCAGAGAAGAGTCTTTATATTCTCCATTTTCGGCTCCTTTTGGGGGTTTTATCGCAATATCGAATCAAAAAATACTTCAATATCTGGATGTGGGCATTAGTAGTTTATTAGAATGGTCTACAAATAAAGGTTTTACATCAATTCATATGACCCTTCCTCCAACTTTCTATAATGAAAGCTTAATAGCCAATCAAATGAACAGTCTATGGCGAAAAGGTTTTGAATTATGTGACATTGATTTAAACTATTCTTTTTCTGTAGATTTTCTGAATGATAATTACTTGATAAACCTACCCCGTAATGCTCGTAAGAACTTAAAAATTGCTTTAAAATCAGAACTTGATTTTAAGCTGTGTCTATCAGAGTCTGAAAAATTTTTCGCTTATGAGGTGATAAAAAAAAACAGAGAAGAAAGAGGTTTTCCTTTAAGAATGAGTTGGCAACAGGTGTCGGATACGATATCAATTATTGATGCTGACTTTTTTCTTGTCTATACCAATACGAATGTAGCTATTGCTTCAGCAGTTGTTTTTCATGTTACAGATAAAATTGTTCAGGTAATTTATTGGGGGGATTTACATGATTATGCAGGATTAAAAACTATGAACTATTTGTCTTTTAAGGTTTTTGAATACTATAAGCTACAGGGAATTTCAATTGTTGATATTGGTCCATCAACAGAAAATTCAATACCTAACCATGGTTTAGTTGAGTTTAAAGAAAGTATCGGATGCAAGGTGAGTCCTAAATATAAATTCGAAATCAAAATAACCTAATGTTCGTTCTTAATCCAGATCCATACTTATTACCATCATACAGAATAAGTCCTTTTCAGACTAAGGATTTATCAAAAAATCATTTCTTACCTTATAACTCAAGAATAGATTCTTATTTTGAGAATAGATTTGAAGGACAGATTATTTATACGGAGAATGGTCGCGAAGCTATTCACATAGCACTTGAGCAATTGGAGTTAAAAAAGGATGATGTTGTAACTATTTTAACCACTACCGGAAATTTTTATATTAGTGGGTGTGTAACCAAAGAAATTGAAAAATTTTGCCAATGGTCGAGGGAGATATTGCCAGAAACAAAGGTGTTTTTTATTAATCATGAGTTTGGGTATGCGTTTGAAGATATTGAGAAATTAAAGAATACCGGAATACCCATCATTGAAGATTGCGCTTCATCCTTTTTCACAAAAGGAAATAATATTGGAACAATAGGAGATTATATTATTTATAGTTTCCCAAAAATGTTTCCCATACAAATAGGTGGACTCCTGATAAATAATACTACATCCAACATTCAGCATTCGATTGATAAATCTAAATTGAATTACATTAAGAGTGTCTTGTCAAAATATATCGATAAGGAAGATAAAATAGTAGCTAAGAGATGGAAAAACTATCATTATTTGCGAACTGAATTTTCAAAACTCGGAATAAAAGAGCGTTTTGAAAAGATTGAAGGAAATGTACCTTCAGTCTTTATGTTTAAGACTACCGGATCCAAATTAAATCTCCCTCATTTAAAAGAGCATTTTTATAATCATGGTATTCAATGCAGTGTCTTTTATGGTGAAGAAGCGTTTTTTCTTCCGGTTCATCAACGTCTGAGAAAAGAAGATCTGGATTATTTTATAAGTGTTTTTAAATTGTTCTTAACTAAGTACGTATGATTTTTAGTTCAATAGATTTAGGTAAGGATGTTGTTATTGATCCCTCATCTTCTGTTAATAACTTGCGTTTGGGAGATAAAGTTAAAATTGCAAAGAGATGCAGTATTTACGGTGGACCAGGGAATCAGTTAGAAATAGGAAAGGAATCTTATGTAGGAATGAATTCAATTATAAATGGTTATAGTGCTAAAATAATTGTTGGTTCTAACGTAAGTATTGCACAGAATGTGAATATAATGGCAGATTCAGGTCCCAACGCTTCCCAACTATTGCAAAATGTCTTTCCCATAGTTCGTGGTAGTATTAGTATTGGGAATCATTGTTGGATTGGTGCTAATAGTGTTATTATGCCTGGAGTTGAACTTGGCGAATTTTGTGTGGTGGCTGCCAATAGTTTTGTTAATAAATCTTTTCCCCCTTTCTCAATTATAGGAGGTAATCCGGCAAAGTTAATTCGTTCTTTTACAGAAGGGGAGAAGAAGAATATATTAATTTAAATAGTTATAAATGATTAAGTTTCTTGATATACAAAAAATAACGGAAAGTTTTCAGCCAGAACTCTCTGAATCTGTTCATAAAGTTATTGATAAAGGATGGTATCTGCTTGGAGAGGAGACGCAGAAGTTTGAAAAAGAATATGCAGAGTTCATCGGATCTGAGTATTGTATTGGTGTTGGTAATGGATTAGATGCTTTACGGCTTATATTTAAAGCATATATCACTATGGGAGTAATGAAGGAAGGTGACGAAGTGATTGTTCCGGCCAATACCTATATTGCTTCTATATTAGCTATAACTGATAATAAATTGAAGCCTGTCTTAGTAGAACCAGATATCAATAGCTATAATCTAGACATCAGCCTTGTTGAAAAAGCTATAAGTCCAAAAACAAAAGCCATAATGGTTGTTCATCTTTATGGACAGGCCTGCTGGTCTGAAGAATTGGAAAAAATAGCTAAGAATTATCAGTTAAAAATTGTTGAGGATAATGCTCAGGCAGCTGGTGCAGTGGTATCCAACTCATCACTTAAAACTCATCACTCTAAACTTAAACGCACAGGCGCTTTAGGAGATGCTGCGGGTCATAGCTTTTACCCGGGTAAAAATTTAGGAGCTTTGGGAGATGGAGGATCAGTTACGACGAATGATCCTGAATTGGAGCAAGTTATCAGGGCCCTAGCAAATTATGGTAGTAAAGAAAAATATGTGAATGAATATCAAGGATTAAATTCACGTCTGGATGAGATACAAGCGACTGTTCTTCGAGTTAAATTGAAGCGGTTGGATCAGGATAATCAACGTCGTAGGGAAATAGCGACCTTTTACCTGGATAACATCAAACATCCCGATATAATACTACCATCAACCATCAACCATCAACTATCGACCATCAACTCTTTAGATCACGTTTGGCATTTATTTGTGATCAGGCATCCTGATAGGAATGGTTTACAAGACTATTTATCTAAAAATGGTGTACAGACATTAATCCACTATCCAATGCCTCCTAATAAACAATTAGCATATAGAGAATGGAATAGTATGAATTTTCCGATTACAAATAGAATCCATGATGAAGTACTTAGCTTACCTATTAGTCAGATTATGAAAATGGAGGATGTTAATATTGTCGTAGAGTCTCTTAATGATTTAAAACTTTAATCAATGGAAGTAAAAATTTCCATAGTGATGCCTGTATATAATGGTGGTAAATTCTTAGGCGAAACACTGGAATCACTGTTTAAACAAAGTTTTAAGCAATTTGAATTGATTTGCATTAATGATAAGTCAATAGATAATTCATTGCAAATACTTCATTATTATAAAGATAAACTTAATATGTCAATTGTTAATAATGAGGAGAATATAGGTCTTGTACCAAGAATAATTAAAGATATTGGCCTTCCAAATTGTAAAGGTAATTATTACTTATATATGAGTCAGGACGATCTTTTAAGTCCTGATTGTCTTGAGAATATGTATTTAAGAATGGAATCAGAAGAATTAGATGCTGTGATTCCTGATCTTGTCTATTATAGAAAAGACCATTCAAGTGAACCTCAGGTGGGATTAAATGGAGACAGAGATAAATTATTAAGCGGATTAGATGCGTTTAAATTATCTTTGGATTGGACAATTCCGGGTTGTGCACTGATTAAAACAGATTTATTGAGAAAAGTTGGGTTTGAAGAATTTAATATGTTTGCAGATGAGTTTACAATCCGGAAGTATTATGTTGCTTCAAATAAGATTGGTTTTTGTAACGGAACATTCTATTACCGGATTGATAACCCGGAAGCCATAACAAAAAAAGTTAAACCTTCGCTATTCCAAAAATTGTATAAAGAAGTAAGGTTGCTTGAACTTATTTATTCAAATTTGGAAGAGCAGGTGTTTGTTCAAAGTGTTGATAGGCTTGTGAATATGTTCTATGCGGATTATTTAACATCTTATAATTTGTCTTTCTCAAAGGATCAGCTTGAACTTGCTAATTCATATTTAAATAATGCATATAAACGTTTTGTTGAGTTTATTGATATAAATAAAATTAAATATCAAACGAATAACTTGAGATCGACAATCAGGTATGTATTATTAATACGATTCTATGTTTTATTCAAAATAGTTATAAGATTAAGGAGCAGAATGTGATAATGTCTATAAACAATTAAAGTTGAAGAATTTATTAAGAAAATTATATCTGAAACCTGTTAAATTTCTTATCGATTACAGTATAAAACTTCAATTCTATCATAAGTTTTATTTACGTAATTTATTTAAAATAAATAAAGGAATAATAAAGTATCAAAAACCAATTTGGTGCAAGCAAAAGTTAATTGTTTATGGTAATGGTTTTCTCAAAATGGGAAAAGGTTGCATATGGGGATACAAGAGGGGGGGACATTATCATAATGGTTGTATTGAAATACAAATGAGAAGTAATGAGGCGGTAATTGATATTGGGGAGCGTGTGGTTTCAAATAATAACCTGTTTATTTGTGCTTATAATAAAATTGAAATTGGAAGTAATACTTTAATAGGATTAAATGTTACCATCTTTGACCATGAAGCTCACGGTATTGCACCTGATAAACGAAGAGAAATAGGAGCTATAGGAAAAGTGTTGATTGGTAATAATGTTTGGCTGGGTAATAATGTAACAATACTTAAAAACACTGAAATAGGTGATAATTCCATTGTTGCAGCAGGAGCAGTCGTATCTGGAAAATTTCCTGAAAATGTTATAATTGGTGGGATTCCGGCTAAAATTATTAGAGAACTATAATGGATAAGAAGAAATCTGCATTTCGACAGATATTTAAGGCCACTTCTATTTTTGGGGGAGTACAGGTTTTTAATATTATTATATCTTTAGTCAGGGGAAAATTGATTGCTGTTCTTATAGGAACAACCGGGATGGGATTAAATGGGTTACTAAACTCAGGTATAAATCTTATAAAGATAATTAGTGGCTTAGGTCTTGAGCAAAGTGCAATAAAGGATATATCTAATGCAAGCGGATCTAATGACTTGATCAGAATCAGAACTGTATATAGTATTTTTAGACGATGGATTTGGATAACCGGAATACTGGGTGTTATACTGACTTTAATATCAGCACCATTTCTTAGCCAATTATCGTTTGGCGATCATAGCCATACCTTATCATTTATTTTGATATCATCAACTTTTATTTTTGGTGCATTGACCGGAGGTATCTACACTCTTTTAAGAGGACTAAGAAAAATTTCTTTATTGGCAAAGGCCAGTATTTATGGGTCTGTTTTAGGACTTTTTGTTATTATACCTGTATATTATTATTGGGGTATTAAAGGAGTGGTGCCAGCTATTATTTTAACATCGTTTTTTAGCTATTTGGTTTCACTATATTTTAAACGTAAAGTACCAATTGAGATAATACCTATTACCTGGCATGAAACATTTGTACAAGGTAAAGGAATGGTATTTCTTGGAATTAGTTTATCAGTTAGTGCAATATTAAGTACAGCCAATAATTATTTGCTTAATGCAATCATTACCAGACTAGGGAGCCTTAGTGATTTGGGATTATACAATGCAGGAATGACCATAATGAGTAGTTATGTTGGAATGATATTTACTGCAATGGGGATGGATTATTTCCCCAAGTTATCTGAAAATATTGATGATGAAAAAAAGTGGCAAGATGTGGTTAATCAGCAAGGTGAAATCCAGATTTTAATTTTAGGTCCGATTCTGACTTTAATGGTTGCAACAGCTCCAATACTAATTCAAATAATACTGAGTCAGGAATTTATGTCGACAATTCATTTTTTATTGTTTGCATCTTTAGCCATACCTTTAAAAAGTTTGGTTTGGATACAGGGATTTATTATTATGGCAAAGGGCGAAAATAGATTATTCTTGTTAACCGAGATTCTGGCAAATATTGTTTTCTTAGTATTAAACGTCTTGTTCTATAAATATTTTGGAATTACCGGTTTAGGGATTTCCATGTTTCTTGGCTTTTTAGTTTCTTTAATTATAATGATGATAGTCGCAAAGAGTAAATTTAATTTTATGCTTTCCCGTTCTTTGATATTGCTTACTATTTCTTATTCAATTTTAATAGGTGTTTCGATTAGCGGTGTATTATTAATGGATTATCCCAGAGCATATTTATCAGGATTTTTGATGGTTATAATCGCTGGGTATATTGCTTATAAGGAACTCAACAAGCGATTAGATATAAAAGATTTACTTCACAGCTTTATAAGTAAAAGAAATAAAAACTAAGTTACTAATTGGAGTTTTATGGATTTAGTTACAGTTGCTGTTTGTACTTACAATAGTAGCGAATATATTATTGAAACATTAGAAAGTATAGCAAAGCAGACTTACATGGAAATTGAGTTAATTGTAAGTGATGATGCTTCTAATGATAATACGATAGATTTAGTTGAAGAATGGCTTAATTCTGAAATTAATAAACATCGATTTATTAAATCCCAACTATTAAAGGTTAAGAAGAATACAGGTGTTCCAGCAAATGCTAACCGGGCATTGAACGCCTCAAATGGTAAATGGATTAAATATATTGGCGCAGATGACGTATTATTACCTTCCTGTATTACTGATAATATTTATGAAGTAACTAAAAACACAAAAATAAAGGTGCTGTTTTCAAAACTGGATGTTTTTCTAAATACTTTTCATGAGAGTAATTATTTATATACAACACCCAACGAAATTAAACAGAATAGTATTTTATGGCCCCAACGTAATTCTCAAGAACAATACAAAATGTTATTAATCTCAGACAGGGTTCATTTTACACCAAGTGTTTTTCTTCATAATGATACCCATTGGTGGGCGCTTAAAACCCACTGATTATTAATTGTTTATTTTTAAGTTCTTTGACATTTTTGTAATCGTATTTCGTAAGCACCTCTCTTAC
>NZ_JBNGOX010000069.1:0-11595 GCF_050589785.1 Carboxylicivirga caseinilyticus
ATTATCAGCATTATTAATGTATAGTCTAGGTCCAGTTGCTCCGAATTGTATATTTTGATCAAAAGTTAAGATAAGACTTTGACTTGCCGTAACATTAGTGGCATCATTTAAAGGATCATAAATTGATACAGAGGGTGGATCTGCTAATGTGGAAAATGAAATTTGAGTTGGGTTATCTGTTTCAATATCAATAGAGGTAAAGTATTCAGTAGTTACAAAATATGCTGTATATGATGTATTAGATGTAAGTCCATTAATTGATTGTGTTGTAATGTTATCGGGAGGAGAAAAAAAACTGCCAGATTGAGTAATTGGGTTATCGTCACCATCTGTGCCTGCTTTAACTTGGTATATTGTTGGTGGGGTCGATGACGTTGGGATTACAACATAGTAGTGATTATAAAAGGTTCCTCCAGTTGCACCTACATTTAAATCACAACCTCCAGTTGTAATATTTGTTACAGTTGGATAACCTGAAATATAGCTTTGCCCAAAAGCTAAATGGCTTATCAATAAAAATGCTAATGCAATAATTAATGTGTATATGTTTTTCATTCTGGTTGTGTTTTGAACCTTTATAGTGTGTAATGCAAATTTAAAACTTTGAGTTTATACGGATTAACTTATTGAAATGTTTTGATGAATTAATAATATATATTGGTAAACATTAATTCCTATGGTTTAAGTATAAGTTTTGCTAGATAATCATAATGGGGCCCGTCAAATAGTTTTTCGAATGTAAAACCGTTTTCAATAGCTTTATCTTCCAGTAGGGCAGGGTCTATAAAAAGCCAGGGAAAAGGTTGGGTTTTATGGTTCTTATACTTCATAGTATAAATAACTTCACCGTAATAATTTTCCATGGGTACCATCATGTAGCTGTCTTCATCAATAAATAAGTAGCGTAAATCAGAGCTGTCAAGCATTACTTGTCCTCCCGGATTGAGATGTTTTTTTAATGTTTGTAGAAATTGATCCAGATTTTTTAGATTACCAGCTAGTCCAATGCCATTCATCATTAATAATAACGTGTCGTATTTGTTATTTGTGTCGAATTGGTAAAAGTCGGCTTGATAATATGAGGTAACTCCCCTTTGTAAAGCTGCTTCCTTACATCCTTCTGAGGTGTCAATGCAATCAACCTGTAAACCTTTTTGTTGCAGGTATAAAGCATGACTTCCGGTTCCGGCACCAATATCCAGTACATAACCTTTACAAAGCATTAAAGCCTTTTGTTCAATCTCAGGCATTTGATTGAACGATCTGAACAAATAATCAACCGGTATAAAGTCATCTTCTGCAATGTTGGATCTTACCCTGATTGAAAGTTCACGCTTACCACTCATGTAGTCAAGAGCGGCCTGTCCCATAGGATCGTTTTGCATATTAGTTTGTTATTAGGATGCAAAAATACAAAAATATCAACTTAGGGGTCGGTTTATTAGTTTTTAGAGAATAAAAAAAGCCAACTTTTAGAGTTGGCTTTTTGTGAATGTATGAATTTTATTACAATACGTTTGCAATTTTATCAGACTTGTACTTGCCTGCTTTTAATTTCTCTTTAACCTCAGAGAATGCTTTGATGGTATATTCCACATCTTCCAAAGTATGAGCAGCAGTAGGAATAATACGTAACATGATCTGATCTTTTGGTATTACAGGGTAAACCACAATAGAACAGAAAATGTTGTAATTCTCGCGTAAATCCATTGTTAATTGAGTTGCCTCAGGTACATCACCTTCAAGGAATACAGGAGTAACGGGAGATTCTGTTTTACCAAGGTTGAATCCTTCTTTCTTTAATCCAGATTGAAGAGCATCAACAACTTCCCAAAGTTTAGCTTTGTGTTCTGGTTGATCGCGAAGCATCTCAAGACGTTTTAGAGCACCCATTACCATTGGCATTGGTAAAGATTTTGCAAAAATTTGTGAACGAAGGTTGTAGCGTAGATAGCTTACAACTTCTTCACTACCTGCAACAAAACCACCGATACCAGCCATTGACTTGGCAAAAGTGCTGAAATGAACGTCAATTTGATCTGTTACATCATAGTGTTCAGGAACACCTGCTCCTGTTTTACCCATGGTTCCAAATCCGTGAGCGTCATCAACTAATATTCTGAAGTTAAACTTCTTTTTAAGCTTAACAATATCTTTTAAGTTACCTAAGTCTCCAGCCATACCAAAAACACCTTCGGTAATCACAAGTATACCTCCTCCGTTTTCAGCTGCTTTCTTAGTGGCGAATTCAAGCATTTTCTCACACTTAGCCATGTCGTTATGAGCAAAAACAAAGCTTTTGCCCCCTTTGGCTTTATGAAGGAAGATACCATCCATGATACATGCATGCGACTCTGAGTCATATACGATAACGTCTTTGCGACTTACTAATGTATCAATAATAGATACCATTCCCTGATATCCATAGTTTAGAAGATATGAATCTTCTTTACCAACAAATTCAGCTAATTGAGCTTCTAATTCTTCATGTTTGCTGGTGTGTCCCGACATCATACGGGCACCCATTGGGTAAGCCATTCCGTATTCTGCCGCTGCGTCAGCATCAGCTTTTCTTACATCCGGATGGTTTGCTAAACCCAAATAGTTATTTAAACTCCAGGTTAGAACTTCTTTACCACGGAATTTCATTTTTGGGCTTATTTCTCCCTCCAGCTTTGGGAACATGAAATATCCATGAGCTTCCTTACCGTATTGGCCCAAAGGACCCATGTGTGCTTTGATCTTATCGAAAATGTCCACGTTACTGAGCTTTAAAATTTCGGCAAATGTAATGTTTTTGATACTGATTGAGAAAAAATCACGTTAAAAAAATCTAAACAGATATAGCTTCAATTGTTTATTTAGAAGTGATTATTGAGGCTTAATGTCTGGTAGTTAGGTGGAAGGGGGTAAAAGTGGGTATTTATTTTGTTGTGACTAAAGTATTTTAAGTATTGTGAGGTTGTAATGTAAAGTATATCTTTGCATGATGTTTAAATACCATTCTTTTTAATCGTCCTAAAGAATTTTAGAAAAAACATTTAGTAAAACTTTATGAGATTAAGAAACTTATCTGTGCTGATTTTAGTGATTGCCAGCTTATTTGTAGGCGGATGCAGTAAATATCAGAAGTTATTAAAAAGTCAGGATTATGAACTGTGGTACACTGAAGCACTGAGTTACTACGAGCAGGAAGACTATACAAGGGCTTCTACCTTATTAAGTCAACTTGTTAATATTTACAGGGGTACTGATAGGGCGGAAGAATTAAATTATGTTTATGCCAACTGTTTATATGGTATGAATAATGATTTATCTGCAGGGCATTACTATAGGGAGTTTGTAAAGAATTTTCCAGCGAGTGATAAGGCAGAGGAGTGCCTGTATATGAGTGCAATCACCTATTATAATATGTCACCAAAACCTCGTTTGGATCAAACACCTACAGAACAGGCTATTCAGGAATTTCAATTATTCATTAATATGTATCCGAATAGTCCGCGTGTAGAGGAAGCCACACGTTTGATGGATGAGCTGCGTGATAAGTTGGTATATAAATCGTATTTAAATGCGAAATTGTATTACGATCTTGGAGACTATATGGGAAACAACTATATGTCTGCAGTTATTGCTGCTGAGAATAGTTTGAAAGAATTTCCTGATACAAAATATAGAGAAGAATTATCTTTTTTGATTCTTGAATCAAAGTATATTCAAGCAGTTAAAAGTGTTGAAGAGAAGAAAGAGGAGAGAGTCAGGGAAACAATAGATGAGTACTACACGTTTATTAACGAGTTTCCTGAAAGTCAGTATAAGAGACGTGCAGAAAGGATTCTGAATGATTCAGAAGATATGTTAACAGGGTATAAAAAAGAAGAAGTATAATAAATCAGAGTAGATATGTCAATTGATTACAAAAAGACAAACGCACCGGTTTCGACCATTACCTGGGATAAAAATGTTTTATCAGAACCAACTGGTAATATTTATGAGTCGGTAGTGGTAATAGCTAAAAGAGCTAACCAAATCAGTGCAGAAATGAAGGATGAACTGAATAAGAAACTTCAGGAATTTGCTTCATATACTGATAATCTTGAAGAGGTTTTTGAAAACCGTGAGCAGATTGAGATTTCTCGTTTCTACGAACGTTTACCAAAACCAGTGTGTATTGCCTCTCAGGAGTTTGTTGAAGGTAATGTTTACCATCGCAATCCGGAAAAAACGGAAGCCGGAGAATAGTTTGTATTAACAACCGGTTTTTAATGATATTAAAATAAAGATAAAAGGGGATTGTAACTTCTTTTATCTTTTTTTTATTTTAGGGTATGCTAAAAGGAAAAAAGTTTATTCTGGGTATATCAGGCGGTATAGCTGCCTATAAATGTGCTCATTTAACACGTTTGTTAGTTAAAGAGGGTGCGGAAGTACAGGTTTTGATGACAAAAATGGCGAAAGAGTTTATTACCCCTTTGACCATGGCAACCTTATCGAAACGCCCCATATTGGTTGAGTTTTACAATCCTGAAAATGGAGATTGGAATAGTCATGTGGACACCGGTCTTTGGGCCGATGCTATGATTGTAGCCCCGGCTACAGCCAATACTATGGGGAAAATGGCTAATGGCATTGCAGATAATTTGTTAATTACAACCTATCTGTCGGCTAAATGTCCGGTTTTTGTTGCTCCAACAATGGACCTGGATATGTATACGCATCCGTCCACAACCAGAAATATGGAGACGCTTCAATCTTATGGAAATATTTTGATTGAACCCGGTTCTGGAGAACTGGCAAGTGGATTAGTTGGAAAGGGGCGCATGGCTGAGCCTGAAGAGATAGTTGAAAAGCTAAAGGCGTACTTTAAAAAAAAAGCGTCTAAAAAACTAGCAGGTAAGAAAGTTTTGGTTACAGCAGGGCCTACTCATGAAAAGATTGATCCTGTGCGTTTTATTGGAAATTACTCATCTGGTAAGATGGGATTTGCAATAGCCGAAGAATTGGCGTGTAGAGGGGCTGAAGTAGTTTTGGTAACAGGACCAAGCAGTCTTAGTTGCAATCATCCAAATATTGACAGAATTAATGTTGTAAGTGCAGCTGATATGTACAAAGCTTGCGAAAAGGTTTTTGCAGGATGTGAAATTGCTGTGATGTCAGCAGCTGTAGCTGATTATACTCCGGCTGTTAAAGCTGATCAGAAAATGAAGCGGAAGTCTGAAACATTAACCATTGAATTAAAATCAACAGTTGATATAGCAAAAGCACTCGGTGAGAAGAAGAAAGAAAATCAGTTTTTGGTTGGTTTTGCATTAGAAACAAACGACGCAGAACAAAACGCATTGAAAAAACTTAATTCAAAAAATCTGGATCTGATTGTTTTAAATAGTTTGCAGGATAGTGGAGCTGGTTTTAATGTGGATACTAATAAAATTACAATCATCAATAAACAAAATAATAAGAAAGATTTTCCGTTGAAATCAAAAGTAGAGGTGGCGAATGATATAGTTGATGAGATTGAGAGTTTGATGGAATAATCAAGTGCTAATTAATAAATTGGTTTATGTTGAGAGTTATAGTTGTGATGTTTCTTCTTATGGTGGGTATTCATCTGAATGCACAGGAATTGCAATGTGCTGTGCAGGTAGTATCTCCAAGTGTTCAAGGATCGAATAAGAAGGTTTTTGAAACGTTACAGAAGGCTATCATGGAATTTATGAATAATCAGAACTGGACAAGCGATGTTTTTAAAGCTGAAGAACGCATCGACTGTAATATAATGATTAACATTACTGAAATGGTTTCGGTGGATGAATTCAAAGGATCCATTCAGATTCAGGCTCGTCGCCCGGTTTATAACTCATCTTATTATACTGTTTTGTTTAATCATCAGGATGTGGATCTCAACTTTAAATATGTTGAATTTGAACCTCTTATTTTTAATCCTAATGCCTTTGATTCTAACCTGGTGGGTGTTTTAGCTTATTATGCCTATATCATCCTTGGTATGGATTACGACTCCTTCTCACCGAATGGAGGAACCGAGTATTTCCAAAAAGCTGAGCAAATTGTAAATCAGGCACAAGGATCAAGTTATTCGGCATGGAAATCTTTTGAGAGTCAGCGCAACCGATATTGGTTAACCGAGAATATATTAAATGAATATCATCGTCCTTTGCGTCAGTGTGTTTATAGCTACCATCGTAAAGGTTTGGATATGATGAATGATAAACCGGAAGAAGGAAGGGCTGAAATATTAAAAAGCCTGGAAGATTTAAAGAAGGTTTATCGTCAACGGCCAGGATCGTTTTTTATGCAAGTGTTTTTTACAGCAAAAAGCGATGAATTGGTTAAAATTTTTGAAGAATCATTCTCTATGGAGAAAAGCAAAGTAATTGAAGTTCTTCAGGAGGTTGATCCGGGAAATAGTAAGAAATACGAAAAGTTAAGCAGTAACTAAAATATGCTCAAGTCTCTGTCGATATCCAATTATGCACTTATTGATAAGGTTAATATCAGCCTTGAAAATGGTTTAACTGTCATTACAGGAGAAACTGGTGCGGGTAAGTCTGTTTTGTTAGGGGCACTCTCGCTGATTTTGGGTAGCAGAAGTGATTTAACAGCTCTGTTAAACAGAGAAAAAAAGTGTGTGGTTGAAGGTGAGTTTTTTATTGGTAATAATGGATTAAAGGAAGTGTTTGAGGCCAATGATGTTGACTTTGAGGAATCTACCATTATCAGGCGCGAAGTTTTACCAACTGGTAAATCAAGGGCCTTTGTTAACGATACTCCTGTAAACCTGCAGTTTTTAAAAGATATTGGTTCTAAACTGATTGATGTGCATTCGCAGCATCAGAATTTATTACTCGATGATGTAGGTTTTCAACGTATGGTTGTTGATTCCGTAGCTAATAATAAACTCTTACAGCAGGATTATTTAATTAAATATAAGGAATACAAACAACTAAACAGGCAGATTGAACTGTTAATTGAGGAAAATAATAAGCAGAAAGATGATCTGGATTATCTGCAGTTTCAGTTCAGTCAGTTAGATGAAGCAAAGTTGGTTGATGGTGAGTTGGAAGAACTGGAAAAACAGCTTCAGGAGCTTTCTCATGTTGAAGAAATAAAAATGAACCTGGCTGAGGTGGTGGGTGTTTTGAACGAAGAACCAAAAACAGTGGTTGATTCCTTGCGGGATTCCTTAAATAAGATTCATAAAATTGAGGAATATTTGCACGATGGTGAGGCTGTTGCTCAAAGAATTGAATCGGCATACCTTGATTTGAAAGATCTCGCTGAGGATTTGGATGCCAGGGTAGAAGATCTTGAGTATGATCCCCTGCAAATTCAAAAAGTTCAGGATCGTTTAGATTTGATTTACAGTCTTCAGAAAAAACATCACCTTGAGACTATCTCTGAATTAATTGATTTAAAAGATGATCTTCAATCGCAATTAGATAAGATTAATTTCTTTGATGATGAGTTGGATAAGTTGAAAAAGCAATTAATGGAAGTTGAGAAAAAACTGAAAGAAAAGGCAATCAAGTTAACTGAGTCAAGAAAGAAAGTATTGTCGATTGTTAAAACCTCTGTTGAAAAACAATTACATTCATTAGGTATGCCCCATGCAAATTTCGTGGTTCAGATGACTTCATCAGAAGAGTATATGCCTTATGGAGTAGATCAAATTGAATTCTTGTTTTCAGGAAATAAAAACGGTACTCCTTCGGCTATCAGTAAGGTGGCATCAGGTGGTGAAATGTCAAGAGTGATGTTGAGCATTAAATCTTTATTGTCATCAGCTAAAGCCTTACCAACTATCATTTTTGATGAGATAGATACTGGTGTTTCTGGTGAGGTAGCTGATCAGATGGGTGTAATTATGTCGGAAATGGCAAAAGCGATGCAGGTAGTTAGTATAACACATCTTCCTCAAATAACTGTAAAAGGACATCATCATTATAAAGTTTTTAAAACAGATAATGAACATACTACTGTTTCTCAGATAAAAAAACTTTCGCACGAAGAGCGTATTGTAGAGGTTGCAAAAATGTTAAGTGGGTCCACTTTAACAGATGAAGCAATGAAAAACGCTCGTTCTCTATTGAAAAACTGAACAGAGCTTCATAAATTGTAAGAACTAAAATGAAATCTGTTTGTTATTTTAAGCTGAACAATGTTGAAATAATTAAAATGTAACTTGTGAAGTGCAACATATACTATATATTTGTGCGCTCAAAAATAAACTGATATGGGATTTGATCTTTTAAAAGGAAAAAGAGGTATTGTTTTCGGAGCACTTAATGACATGTCTATTGCATGGAAAGTGGCTGAAAGGGCAGTAGAAGAAGGTGCCCAGATTACTTTGTCGAACACACCTGTTGCCTGTCGTATGGGAGAGGTTGTGGAGCTAGGTAAAAAATTAAATGCTGAAATTATTCCTGCCGATGCAACAAATGTTGCTGATCTTGAGAACGTATTTGCTAAGTCAATGGAAGTGTTAGGTGGTAAAATTGACTTTGTTTTACACTCAATCGGTATGTCATTGAATGTGCGTAAAAAACGTGTATACCATGACCTTGATTATAATTATCTGACAAAAACACTTGACATTTCTGCTATTTCATTCCACAAAATGTTGCAGGTTGGTTTCAAAATGGATGCTATTAGTGAGTGGGGCTCTGTTTTGGCTTTAAGCTATGTGGCTGCGCAACGTACCTTTTATGGATACAATGATATGGCTGATGCAAAAGCATTGTTGGAATCGATCGGACGTAGCTTCGGTTATATATACGGACGCGAACGTAAAGTGCGTGTGAATACTATTTCACAATCTCCAACTGTAACTACTGCCGGTAGCGGTGTTAAAGGTATTGATGGTTTAATTGACTTCTCAGAGCGAATGTCACCACTGGGTAACGCTGATGCTTTAGATTGTGCGAATTACTGTATTACCATGTTCTCTGACTTAACCAAGAAGGTTACCATGCAGAATCTTTTCCACGATGGAGGATTTTCAAATGTGGGTATGAGTCTGAGGGCAATGACACAGTACAACAAAAGTTTCGATGAGAACGATATAAAGGATATGTACTAAGATACTGAAAGGGTGCTGAAAGCACCCTTTTTTTATAGGTATTGCCTTCTGAAATCCATATCGTTAAATTTTCAAATTCTATCTATTATCACTACATTTGGCCTCGTTTTTGCAACTAGCGGCCATTGAGCTGACAAAGGCTTTAATTATAGTAGGAAAATTTTAAAACTTATCATGGATAAATACCGGATAAATCACCTTAAAGAATTGGAAGCAGAATCGATTTTCGTAATCAGGGAAGTTGCTGCCCAATTTGAAAATCCTGTAATGTTATTTTCTGGTGGAAAAGATTCTATCGTTATGTTTCATCTTGCGCGTAAAGCGTTTTGGCCAGCCAAAGTGCCATTTCCTTTGATGCATATCGATACAGGTCATAATTTCCCGGAAACAATCGAATACCGAGATCGGATTATGGAAGAAACCGGAACAAAGTGCATCGTTGCTTTGGTTCAGGATTCAATCGATCAGGGAAGAGTTGTTGAAGAAAAAGGATTTAACGCCAGTCGTAACAAATTACAAACGGTTACTTTGCTTGATGCAATAGAGAACAATAAGTTTGATGCTGCGATGGGAGGTGGTCGTCGTGATGAAGAAAAAGCAAGAGCAAAAGAACGCTTTTTCTCACACCGTGATGAATTTGGTCAATGGGATCCTAAAAACCAGCGTCCTGAACTTTGGAATTTGTTTAATGGACGGAAAAATATGGGAGAGCATTTTCGTGTATTTCCTATCAGTAACTGGACAGAAATGGATGTTTGGCAATATATCTACATGGAAAAGATTGAATTGCCAAGCTTATACTTTACACATAAACGAGAAGTGTTTAACCGCGATGGCGTGTGGATGGCAAATGAGCCATGTATGACGTTGAAAGATACTGAGAAGTTAGAAATGAAAGACGTACGTTGTCGTACCATTGGTGATGTTACCTGTACAGGTTTAACATTGTCAACTGCCAATACTATTGAAGATATTATTTTAGAGGTGGCAGCAACCCGTACAACTGAACGTGGTGGTCGTGCTGATGATAAGAGATCAGAATCAGCTATGGAAGATCGTAAGCGTGAGGGATATTTCTAAACTTGTAAAATCAGAAAAACAAAATAATATGTCCGGAAAAGAATCAGGATATTTAGATATGGAGCTTTTGCGTTTTACCACAGCCGGTAGTGTGGATGACGGGAAAAGTACCTTAATTGGAAGATTGTTATACGATAGTAAGGCGATTTTCGAAGATCAAATGGAAGCTATCGAGCGCGTTAGTGAGCGTTCAGGTCACGAAGAAGTTAACCTGGCTTTATTGACTGACGGATTGCGTTCGGAGCGGGAGCAGGGAATCACCATTGATGTGGCTTATCGTTATTTTGCTACTCCCAAACGTAAGTTTATCATTGCCGATACTCCGGGACACATTCAGTACACCCGTAATATGGTTACAGGTGCCAGTACTGCCAATGTAGCTTTAATTTTGGTTGATGCACGTCATGGTGTTTTAGAGCAAACCTTACGTCATGCATACATTGCTTCGTTGCTGCAAATTCCTCATGTAATCTTCTGTATCAACAAAATGGATTTGGTTGATTATAGTCAGGAAACCTTTGAGAAGATTAAAGCTGATATTGATGCAGTATCGTCAAAATTGTCAGTAAAAGATATTCGTTTTGTACCAATTAGTGCCTTAAAAGGTGATAATGTGGTTGAGCGATCAACAAAAATGGACTGGTACGATGGACCAACTTTGATGTATTTGTTGGAGAATATTCATATAAGCAGTGATATTAATCACGAAGATTTTCGTTTCCCGGTTCAATATGTTATTCGTCCTCAGTCGGCTGACTGGCCTGATTACAGAGGCTATGCAGGTCGAATTGCTTCAGGAGCTATTAAATTAGGTGACGAAGTGAGTGTAATGCCTAGTGGATTTACTTCAAAGGTTAAAACCATTGATATGATGGATGAGTCATTGGAGGTAGGTTTTGCACCTCAATCGGTGTCAATTACATTAGAAGATGATATTGACATAAGCCGTGGTGATATGCTGATTAAATCTAACAATGGTTCAAAGCCAACGGCTAGTCAGGATGTTGATGTAATGATATGTTGGTTCAATGAACGTAAACTGGTTCCAAGAGGTAAATATGTTGTTCGTCATACTTCAGCCGATGCCAGGGCAATGGTTACTGATATTCAATATAAAATGAATATCAATACCCTTGAAAAGAATGAAGAAGACAAAGATGTTAGTATGAACGATATTGCACGTATTAAACTACGGACAACAAAACCTTTGTATTTCGATTCGTATAGCAGAAACCGAATTACCGGAAGTTTAATTTTGGTTGATGAAGGAACCAACGAAACAGTTGCTGCAGGTATGATTATATAGTTTATAAAGGATACTAAAATATGAGGAGGGTGTCCAAAAAGTGATTCTGCAAATAAGGAATCTTTCAAATTGTAACTTTACTTTCATTATACCCCACCAAACCTCCCCTAAAAGG
>NZ_JBNGOX010000070.1:0-10776 GCF_050589785.1 Carboxylicivirga caseinilyticus
CCTTTTAGGGGAGGTTTGGTGGGGTATAATGAAAGTAAAGTTACAATTTGAAAGATTCCTTATTTGCAGAATCACTTTTTGGACACCCTCCTCATCATAATATTAATCACTATTCATTTTTGTTCACAAATAATTTCTCAACTTTTATTTGGTTTAGTGATTGAGCTTTCACAATATAAACACCCGTTTGCTTAGGTAATGTCAAAATTGTCTGTTCAGACACAATAACCTTCTGTTCAATCATATCTCCATTAATCGAATACAATCCCACAATAGCTTTACCGTTACTAGAATTTAATATATCATTTGTAACTTCAACAACTGCCTTATTGCCTAACTTGTAAATATTGATATTCTCATTCTCAGACAACTCCGCATCATCTAAATCAGAAACTTTTGTTGTAACATCGGAGAAATGTATAACAAATCGATCATTACTTTGACTTACAACTGGTGTAAATACATATTCATTATTTGTCCTTAGATCAATAAAAAGATCCAAATCCTTATCTTCAAGATAAACCAATGTCGTAGCGTCAAAATCATCAATATTTGTTGCTTTAATAATTAAATCACCTTCCCAATTATCATCAACCTTATAACCCAATTCTACTTGTCTGATAGTTGAAGGTTCGGGCAGTATATTGATTGCAACAAAATTACTTTGTTTTAAAGTATAGAAATAAGCAACATTTCGATTATCACTAATCTTTTTCTTAGAATCAACTTTACTAAAGATATGGCTTCCTTCCTGAGTACAGACCATTGCAATTTCATCCTCAAACAATCCATTATCCAACTTCAGCCTTAAAACATTATCCTCATTTTTTGTTGACTTCAACAATGCAGAGTGATGAACCCTGGCTCCTTTATTAACACCAAACTCTCCATTGGATGTACAGTTAATCCAGAAAGCCTGCATTGGAGCAATGTACTTAGTCCCTCCATTAACACCCTGACCTGTTGTTCTATTATAGGTGGCTAAATCGCGTTCGCCTGCATATGTTGTTCTTGTATAAATTGTTTCACTGATATTTGAAAAATTCCATTGACTTGAGATACTCACATCCAGAAAGGCAGGATACGGGTTAGCAACCAGTTCCCATCCTTTTTGTATTGAATAAGTATAATCTCCATATCTTGCTCTTCCTTCAAAACTTATTGTCTCCGGATCTTTAAATATCACACTATATCCCTGAAGCGGCTCCGGATCTAAATCATATGAATCGTCATCCATCTCAATCCAACCTTTATTATATCTATAAACACGTGCTCTGTCATTATCTGAAGCATATAAATCGGCTGCCGTAACACCATCAACAGGTGATCCAATATACCAGTAACGACGTGAATCAAATGTAAAGTCAACTTTTTCGACACCATTACCACTAATTGTTCCATTATTGATAAAAGAAGCCATCATCTCTGAATTATTATTCTGAATGATAAATTCTCCATCATTGGTTAAATCACCATCTATAGTAAACTGACTTCCAGGTGACATTGTAAGTGTTGCCCCTGTATTTATTGTTAAATCCAGTGCAAACGCATTCCCTCCAATAACTGGCTGATAAGTAGTACTACTAATTTCAACTTCTGAACTAATATTTGGTACAGATCCCTGACTCCAGTTTTCTGATTTAAACCAATCGTTTTCATAACCTGAAGTTCCACCTAACCATTCGTACACCGAACTTGGAGTTATAGATCCCCATGTAAATATGTTACCAGTCACAGTTTCATTAAAAACACTTTCAACTGTTGATGTAATGGTACCGTTTGTAGAACCTCCATCCATTATATTATCACCAATTTCATTCCACTGGTCAGTTGTTCCCAACTTCCATTCAACAATGCGTAAATTATCTCTTTCATCAGAATCAACTGATACTCCACTCTGCGAATCCCAGCGAACTGTAACATTGGCTTCAGCTGTCTCAGGACCATTAACCCTCCAATATTCTCCGTGGCTCACATAGTTAAGAGGAGAAAGTAATTGATCCGGATCATAACCTCCTGACAGTGGATTGGCAGCAATATACTCGGCCTCCCATATCCCTGTTGTACCTGATTGAATTCCAGACAAACTCACTATACCAATTCTTCCATTATTTCCAACCGGAAAATCAAAAGTATCATTATTAGGTATTCTTTTTCTTAGAGGACCATTAACGTATGAACTACTACTTCCTCCCTGCACACCTGAAGATGCCGGATTTGTAATTGTGAGTGTATTTACTGAAGATGTATTAATCACACCTGAGGTTAATAATAATTTATTTCCAACCTCGATAGGATTATTGATGGTTAAACCTGCAACGTTACTTATTTCGAGATTATTAAAATCATTAGTATTGATAAAATCACCAGTTAACTCCTGAGGATCTGTACCATTAAAAGTAATAGTAGCATTATCTATACCTGCAGAAAATGATCCATTATTTAATATCAAATCCATTTCAAGCAAGTAAGATTTATTATAAAGGTTAATTAATGCAAGATTAGCATCATCACCATCAATTATTACATCACCATGAAAAGTCAGGTTACCATTTGGCAAGTTTCTTTGGTTTGTTCCTGTAAAAACTACATTATTTACCTGTGTAAAATTACTTAGAACAGAATATCCTATTGTTCCGTCAAATTCAAATGTTCCACCGCTACTCTTAATAAAATCATTATATGAGGCCGAAGGCATTGCTCCATCATAAATATGAAGAACACCAGTTCCAAAAATATCACCCAAACGATGACCATAGGTACTACCAAGACTTAATCTTCCAGAGCTATTGATAGTTGTAGTATAAGCTGTAACAAAATTTGTAGACATTGTTACATTATGATTAATTTCCACCCTCGCTCCTCTTGGTCCTCCAGCAGGGGCTACAGGCGACCAAATTGCATCAGACCAATTACCATCTGCAATAGTTGTATATACAGGAACCTCATCAGGTATTGCTCCTTTCTTAGTCGCTGTCTGCGGTTCTACACCTGCTGTATAATCTCCGGAGATTCCCAAATCATTCGTTCCGGTAAAAGTAAAGGTTAGATAATCATTGGTTTCATCATAAGAATCCTGATCATATTTCGTCCATTGATAAGATCCGTCGTTTAATAAACGTGCAGTAATGTAGTCAGACTGATCATAGGAAGGACTATTTACCAGTGCTAAATCATCGTTTGCATAGAAATTAATCGTTGCATCAAAATCAGTTATCTCATCACTTCTTAGAATCCAGTAAAATTGCAATGCATTTTCATTATCAACAATCTCAACATCCGGAGATTCATCGTCCTCAATTAAAGTAGGATGCACCTCATGTGAAGCTTTTACAATTATACTTCCAGTTGTTGACGTAACTGAATTAATCGACATCTCCACCGGAGTATATACACCATTTGATCCCATTGGAAAAATCAACTCTTTGGTTCCCGGACCAGAATAAGTTCCAAATAACTGTTTCACTCCAGCGTCAACATAGGACTTGGTAGTTTGAATCATATTTGTTTCTCCAAATGCATTAACAGGTGTTATTAATGCATCTTTACTTAACGTTAGAAGATTTCCACCTATATCAAACACTCCATTCTCCAGTTCTAATCCGTGCTCAATATATACATCAAACCCATCAGTAACTTTTATGCCATTAGAATTATTTACCCTAAGTTTTCCAATTAAACCATTACCTGATAAATTTTGCAAGATTGATCCATCCATTACAATACCAGCACCACTGCCACCATAATTATGCTCACCATTATTCACAAAATTTCCTTTTAAGGTAATGGTATGATCATTATCGTTTATAGTTCCAGATAATTCAAACTCATCATTTACTTGAATATCTCCATTTAAATCTAATTGTCCATTACCCTCCTTAATCAGATTATTAAAGGTAACGGCAGATGTTCCGGTTATATTCTGATCTATATCTCCAGTAAATGTAACTGTATTATCTCCTGTTTCAAACGACCCATCATTTTGTAAATCACCACCAATAGTAACATCGAGATCGTTACAATCAAAAGTTGACCCAGAATCAATAATCAGATTGCTGTTTAAACTTAAATCCTCTACCCAAATTGTTGCAGATGGATTATTAGCACTTGAATTATCAACTTTAACATTCTCTAGACCTATAGAAGATCGTATACCAATATTTTGTGAAGCAGGTGTAGATGCATTTCCTAGCTGAATGGTTACCCCATCACCTACAGTACTTTGGTCTGGCTGCAAAAACAAGGCAGCCCTAACAGGAGATGATTGCTGTCTGACTATCTGCAATGTACCTCCTGTGAATGTAAATTCACTACCTGTATTATGAACTTCCAAAACACCTCTACCGCCTTCGGTAGCCGAGGTTTCACCCAGAATAACATCACCACCTGTTTGACGATACTTTAAGATTCCTTCATCTGCAGTCAGAGAACCTCTAACCTGACCTCCTACAATTAATGAACCTCCTGTCGTTATTGATAGAACAGCATTACCTGATGCTGAAAATTCAATATTGTTATTTGCGCCAGACATATCTAACGTACCACTATTCACATCAAGTGTTCCGTCGAGTATTATGTTCGAATTTCCATTTGCATAAGCTGCTCCTTGTAAAAGTTTAAGACCAGCTGTACTTGGAATAAAGAAATCATCATCACCTGTAGTGAGATTAAGATCTACATCCGGATTATTTACTATAAACAATCCATTCGTTAATTCCAAAGCCTTTTGTATACCGACTCCTGAGGTTGGTCCGTGAAGATTAAAATCGGTATTAAATGTTGCTTCAATTGATTTCGACGAACCTTTGTCAATTATAAGTCTATAAAGATTAGGAATATCACCATTCACATATGAATAGGTCATATTAGTGTTTCCTACAAGATTTAATACAACCTTGTCTTCATCAGCGGCTGTCCATAACTGTATCCCATCAGTGCCTGAGCCGTCTGATGCCTGATAAATATTTCCATAAACATTCAATGTATGTTCAATTCCATTTGTTGATGGATTATCTATAGCTAAGAGACTTGAGGCATTCGCCATTATAATATCCCCTTGAACAGTTAAGGTTCTGCTTGTTCCATTATTAGCATATAGCAATTGAGCTCCACCGCCCGAAGGCGAACCTTCGGATGGATCTGATTCGAAGAAGAGAAGATCACCTCCAATTATAAAATCACCTGTTATACCATTATTTAGCAAAAGATTAGCATCACCCAAAATTTCTAGATTACCATTAATATTCATATCCTTTTCAATGGTAATATCATAATCATTTCCTCCCCATCCGCTATTGGCCAACAATAAATTAGGCACCTCTTCAGGAATATTATTAATTACTCTTGGATTAACACTATTTTCATAAGCAATGTAAGATGAATCATTATCAACAAATTCTCCCAGATCCATAAGCGTAAAATCCGGATCACTATATCTGTTCCAGAATAATCCCTCTCCTCTTACCAAGCCTGCTGTTAACTGACCTGAACCATTATTAATACAAAGGGTTGGCCTGAATTGGAATGCTGATCGATAGACTCTCTCTGTTGGATTTCCATCAATATCCTTCATTTGAGTAAATACTAATTCAGCCACTTCTTCCTGCGTATTATCAATCCAAACACCATGTGGCTGTCCTTGAAGAGTTGGCTTCTGAGCATCTTCCCAAGGAACCCAACCTATTACTGCAATATCACCTGCTTCGGGATACTCATTATTACCACTTGGACATTCTGGCTGACGACTGTCATGATATTCATAAGAATCGATTGTTCCATTTCCATCTAGGTCATTAAGAAGATCATTTCTTGTCCATGTAGCTCCATCCCTCCAACGAGGTTCGCGACCTGTTTGCCCGGTAGACGAACCATGGTCACGAGTATAAAATATGGATACACTTCCGGTAAACCGATTCTCTTTTCCTGCGGTATAATTAGCCACATCTAACGGGAATCGGCCACCGGAACCATCATCATATGTGATGATATTATTTGTTTCATCAACCTTCGATTTATCGTCGATGTATAATCGGGTATATGGATCTACTGCCAACACTTTACCTGGGACATAATTATTTTCCTGCCCCTCTTCATCTGTATCATCGTAGTAAAACAAATACTTCACATTCGGAACAGATGTAAAATCAGTATTTGTAAGTTTCCAATAATAAGACAGTAGATCTCCTCCATTTTGGACATCTGTAGTTTGTAATTCGCCATCCACCGGAACAATTGTGATGTATCCACCACCTGCCGGAACGTTAGCAAGATTTATACTTACAGGTGTATATTTACCTAGCACTCCAATTGGAAATACAACATCGGTATTATCAGCCAGTCCATCTTCAATTAAACGGGTCAATCCTCCATCTGAAGCATTACCATCTCCATAAAACATTTCGGTAGAAGCATTACCATCAGTAACCCGATAAACATTTGTAGTTCCACCTCTGTGCAAATAATCGACCTTTAGATTATATGGTCCCATGTTTATGCGACCTACATAATAGCTAATACGCTTAATGGTGACATCACTTGTCAAAGTTATAATTTCAGTATTCGGTGCTGGATTCATTTTGATATTACCAAGAACAGCTCCATCTTCCGTATTAATTTCGATATCAGCATCTTTAAACATCACCAATGCATCAATGTTTGTAACACCATGCTCGTAAACACCACATTGTGCATTCGATTTTACATTTAAAGGCCCGAAAAGACGAATAGAATGTTCCCCCTGATCAAATATTCCAGATTGAACATCCATGACATTAGATACTCGTACTAATCTGGCATGCCAATCTGTACCTACATTGCCGGCTTCTTTATTGGCATCACCTTTTAATATTACTTTTTTACCATCAGGTTTATTAATCGAAAGGTTATACAAGTATAATTCATATCCATCATCAACATTATGTCCTATATAAAATTCTGAATCTTCATCTCCATTAAATGTTAGTGTATTGTATGCACTTGCATTATTCCTAAACCATAAACCATAATTGTTTGTACCATTCTCACTTTGTAGTTGTGCATCTTCAGATATAGAGAAGTTATGCCCAACGGTAATGTCCTGGCCATTATGATATAAAAAAGCATTTGTTTCAATAGTCAGATCATTAAGCACTATCAAAGGCTGTGCACTAAGATTTTCAGAACCTGCAACATTACTGGCATCTGCTAATACATGGTTGTATGTATTACCGGCAGAATTTGTAAGTCGTAAGTTATAAAATGGTGCTTTCGATGTAATATTAAAATCACTACTAGAACTAACATTACAAATAACAGTACCTCCGGTAACATTTATATTCTGTGAATCAGAGTTGATAAAAATACCACCCAAGCCTCCTGTTTGATGAACATTTAATGTACCACCACTCATATTGAATACATTTCCAGAATAGGTCATTGAAAACCTGTAATATTCGCTGTTCATTGAACCAGCGACCAGATTCACGGTACCGCCACTTTGAACATATCCACCTACATTATCAGAACCTAGTACAGATGTACGAATCACATTGGTATTTACAATTCCACCTTCAACTTTTATTAAGCCATTTTTTCGTGTTGTGATACCACTGGAAACTTTTGATTCGAAAAGCCCTCCTGAGACTTGCAATGTCCCATAAGGAACCGTAGCATTACCATTATTATTTAATACCGTAGCTCCATCGACCCAAAGCCTTGCTCTCTCTGGTATATCAAAATTCCCACTGTTACTAAGTGTTGATATACTAATATTAGCTCCTAACTTAACCGTTCCTGCAATCAGACCTAATGCATTATTATTGGATGTTCGATAAGGTTGATCACCGGAGTGACTTTCACTTGCAAATCCAAATAGATTGAAATAAGAAGCATCATCAGCATCAACAGATGCAACATAAGTCTGATCAATTCCTTTATTTATTTCAATGCGGTAAAAATTAGTGACACCATTTAATTGTAAAGCCTGGTCAGATGATGTATTAATCAGATTTAAATCTACAATCCCATCTGTCGCCTCGCTGTTTGCAATTTGAGAAGTTCGATTGGTAAATTTTACAACTCCATTGTTAGTAAAATCACCCATTAAATTTAATTCATGCCTGGCATTACCTGTTCCGGTTGTAAAACTACCATTGGATTGCACCCAAAGATTATTCCCAATATCGATACTCAATCCACTGGTTGAAGCATTGTCATTGATTTTAAACTCACCTCTGTTTATATAACAGCTTCCATTTACCTTAATATCATTAAGAACAGTTATTGTATTTGTCGAACTATTAAGGTTTATTTCCAGATTATAAAATTCTCTTGATGTCAAATAATCAAATCCACCTCCTGTATAGACGACCGTTCCTTCATCCAATCCTTCACTAACAAACCTGGTTGCATCTCCTTGTGGAAATTCATCTGACTCCAGGACTAAACGACCACTTCCATTAATTGTACCCCAATTATGTCCTGAAGTAGCACCAAGATCCAATGTTCCCCTTATTTCAATAATTGCATTTGTTTTATTATTACTTGTTACATCAACTGTAATACCATTTTTTATGATGACTTTATCAATGGCTGAAGTTGGTGATGTGGTTGGTGTGTAACCATTGGGAACATGAGTATTCTCTTGCACCGACCATGTATCAGGATTATCCCAATCATCATTCAGCCAAGCATAGTAAGTTACACCAGCTATACCTTCAAGAGGTGCTGCAGACAAATCAACGGAACCAAGTGTAAAAAAGCCATCTGCCCAGTCAGCACTATTGACCGTAAATGTTAATTTATTTGCACTTGTTAGGGTTGTTGTGGCTGGCATCACAGTATAAGTCCCTCCTTCAGTGTTTTTATACAAAAGAACATAATCAGCAGTTCCGGAGAAATACTTACCATCCTCAAATCCTGTAAGATCAAATGTTATCTGAGGATCAAACATTCCGGTTCTCTGAATGTACCAACTTCTTCCCCAGGCGCCTGCAGCATTGGATAATCCGGTTTCGACATTTGAAAGGTTATTAGAAACTCCGTTATGAGCTGCAAATAAATAGTTTCCTGTTGACAAATTATCAGTTAACAGTTCTAATCCACCCAAAGAATAAATCTGCGATGTCCCGTCACTTTCAACTCCAACACCCCCAAAATCATTAATATGCGAACCTGCATTAGCATTTGTAAAACCATCCTTTGATATTGTGAAATCAGTATCAAACTGAGCATATTTTAAATTGAGATAGTTATTGACTATGGAAACTTCTGCTTGTGAAAGTTGTCTATCATATACGATTACCTCTGCAATATCGCCTTCAAAAGCCTGGTTAGCCTGATAACCTCCATCAACAGCATCCTGTTCTCCTCCTATAGTAAAGCAACCAAGCGAGGTAAATGGATTAGTTCCCAGCGAATGATTTAAAGCGGTTCCATTATCTTTATAAAAAAACGCGTTTCCATCAGTACTAGACCATGTCTGAGTTAATATATGCCAATTATTATCATTTAAACTTTCATTGCTATCCCAACGACTTCCTTTAATAAATGTATTAAAGGAAGAGGCATCGTAAAGCAAATATTCATTATCTCGGGCATCTACAGCATATGAAATAAATGCTTCAGTTGAATTTGCGGTTCGTGCGACTATAAAAGTTGAAATGGCCTCATCAGGCATATCAAAATTTAACCTTCGTATCCTATTGTTAGACTGACTAAATTCTGCAATTGCGTTACCATTTAAAACACTTTCTCTATATATTGGAGATAATAACACATCTGACTGAGAAAGATCATTCCCATTTCCAGATAAATCAGTCCAATTGGTGATATAATCATTCTCAGTCAATCCTAATGATTCTCCATCAAGCCACAAAACAATTCGCGGATTTCCATCCGAACCATCTTTATTTCCAATTCCACCTGGCCCATTCTGAGCCGTTAATAATAAATTAAATGTAAGAAAGACGAAACTAAAAACAAGTTTAGCAACCCTTGTAATCTCAAAAAAACTTCTCATATAATTGGTTTAATCCCTTATAATTAGACTGACACTTTTATAACAAAAAGCAAAAATAATATGAATTGACAAAAAGATCACATAGTCGAATTTATCTTTGACTAACAATTAATTATTATTGATTAATACTCTTGACATTAGATTTTTTAATCAACAACATTTAAACGATTCAGTAACCTTTTGAACATTTCATCAATTAATCTGAATGAGTAACTATCTTTTTATTTCATGGAATTGCTTTAGCAAAAATCAATCACTAACTTTTGAAAGGAATCTAAACCAACTACTCACGGATAATTAAACACTCAACATGAAAAAAATTCTAATCATTGATGATGCCGATGACACAAGAAAAACCTTAAAAACACTACTGAGGAATCAGGACATAGAAATATTGGAAGCATCTAATGGGGTTGAAGGATGGGACATCATTATTAAAGAACATCCTGATCTGATTTTACTGGATTTACATATGCCTCAAAAAGATGGTTTTTCAATTTTAGAGGATCTTGAAGAAGAATGGATGGGTATACCTGTCGTAGTGGTGTCAGGAGATACTGAAGAAGAAACCATTTCTACGTGCAATTTCTTTGGAGCTAAAGCCTATTTAAAGAAACCTATTGCATTGGAAGAATTTAAAAAAGTAATCAAGGTTATTGAGGAGGCATAATGAAAAAGGGCGATCAAAAAGTGATTCTGCAAATAAGGAATCTTTCAAATTGTAACTTTACTTTCATTATACCCCACCAAACCTCCCCTAAAAGGGAGGCTTAAGTCCC